>NZ_BAAAGU010000006.1:0-150801 GCF_039524635.1 Streptomyces thermocarboxydovorans
TACGAGCGGCCACTGACCGTCCTCGGACTCAACTGACCTGCACCAACACACGATCAACGAACTTTGCAATCGCCCTGACGGTGGGCGGCGACGAACTGACCGCGGCCATCATTCTTGGGCGTGCTCGGTAGGTTTGTCTGTCATCGAGTGCGGATCACCGGCACAGGCATGGCGGTTGACGCTGCTGGGTCGGTTGGGGCCCTTCAGCGGGGACCGCGCGGGTGATGGGGGCCGGGCGCCAGGCGGCGGCTTTGATGGCGCGGGCGCTGAGCCAATCCGGATATGGGAGAAGGAGCTCTTTCGACTGGCCTCTGTGCCAGTGATCGTTCAAGAACCGCCGCACGGACACTCGCGCAGCCGCCGTAGACGTCGCAGAGGGGCTCGTTGTCGAACTCCGCGGTCTCGCCCACCACATGACCGGTGGCGGGGATGCCCACCAGAGAGGTCACGCCCTGGACATCGGTCGTCGTGACTTGGCCCAGCCGTTCACCAGGCGCGCCGAGCGTGTCCGTGACGCCTTCGAGAAGCATGATCTCCCCGGCCTTGCAGGTGCGCTCGGTGGCGGCGTACGGAGGGATGTACAACCACAAGAAGTGAAGTTGCATATGAGGTCAGCCGTTATCTGCATATGAGTGGCCCCGACGTCGCAGGATGCTGACCGTCGCGATCGCGTGACATTCACGACAAACCATCACTTACGTGCGCCAATCGGCGAGACGCCATCTATCCGCGTAGACAAGAATCGCTCACAATAGCGCCGCACTCGCACGAGCACGTCCCGCTGTGCGCCGCACAGCGGTATCTCCGACATGCCCGGACCGGGCAACTCCCTCGTCTGGAGGACATGGTGTTCGCAGAGAGACAGATCCGCGCGGCCCTCACCGTACTCGCCTTAAGCGGCCTGACCCTGACCACCCTTCAGGGAACCGCAGGTGCCACCGCAGCCTCTGCCGCAACAGCCTCGGCCACCGCCGAGCCCTCACCCGTCGCCTCCATCGAGAGGTCGACTGCACGCGCCCTGGCCCGTTCGCTCGCCGAGCCCACGTGGCACAAGCAGGTGGCGAACGCGGCCCTGGCCGCCGAGGAGGTGGACCTGCTGCCTCTCACGGCCAGGTCCGCCGCCAAGTCGGCCAGGGACTTCCGGAGCACCCTCGTCGAGGCGGAAAGGGACATCGCCGCGGCCAAGGGGCTCGGCGCCACGGACGTCGGCTCCCTCTTGCAGGTCCGCCTCGCCGGAAAGCCGGTGAGCGAGTCGGCGCTCACCAAGACGTCGCCCCTGGTCGCCTCGGCACCGGCCGACGACGACGCCGGCGTGGTCATCGCCTACGACACCGCGGGCAACGCACACGAACTGTCCGCGCGAAAGGCTCCGGAGCGACCGGTCTACGTCATCGGCGTCGACGGACAGGAGGCCCTCGCCGCCGGCCTCGAAGTGATCGACAAGGAGCTCGCCGCCAAGGGCCTCGGCACCCTGAGCGCAGCCGAGACCACCAGGTCTGCGGCCGGCACGGCCGGAACCGCCCCCGCCGGGTCGACCGGATCCGCCGCGTCCACCGGATTCTGGACGACCCGCATCAAGTCCATCAGCGTGGCGGACCTCAAGGAGCCCTGGTTCAAGGGCGACGCCGAGCTCTTCACCCTCGTCACCGGCTTCGGCACGGACGGCAAGGTCCGCGTCGACACGGTCACCATGCCGTACGTCGACGACGAGGACACGACCTACTACCCGGGCCAGATCCTCGTCAACTGGTCGAACTACAAGTACAACCTGGCCGACGCGGTCCTCATGGAGGACGACGGAGACACCAACTACTCCTCGCTCGCCAAGGCACTCGCCGCGGCCCTGCTGACCATCACCGACCAGGGCGCGTACATCCCGCTCGTGAATGCGATCATCGACGCGATGCCCGCCTCGTGGTGGAGCGACGACCCCGACTACGTCGACTCCTTCTACACACTGGCGAGGGAGACCACCGGCAGCCGCACCGGCGCCTCCGCCAACGCCCGCATGACCGTGGAGCGTTACTACGTCTCCGCACTCTGACGCAGAACGCCGCGCCCCTCGCCAGAGAGGGCCCCACCGCCCGGCGGGGGGCGCGGTGCCGCACGACAACCTCGTCGGACCGTCGGTGTCGGTGCCAGGCGCTGGTGTCGTTCGCCCAGAGCAAGCCAAGGAACCCGAGGGGGCACGAAACCGCCATGCCCGAGAACGACACTGCTTACCGGACTGGCGCGGGCCCCGCAGCGCACCATCGTGGTGAAGCGGCCCGACGGGGCGGTCCTGCACATCACCGGCAAGGAGGCCCGCGAGGACGACACGCTGATCGAGCGGTTCCTCGCGGACGGCGGCGGCGACAGCACGGCGGTGGGGTGAGCGGCGGTGACCGACAACGACCGCTACGCGTTACTCGTCGGTGTCTCCGGAAACGCGTCCGGGTCGGCACCGTCCACACCTTCCAGGGCGCCGTACTGCTCTACAACGGCCCGAAGGCGGCGTTCGACGAGCACGAGGCGACGCTGCGCGCGCTGGGCCCGGCGGGCACCACGTACCTGGACACCGACCACGGGCTGTCCGCGCTCTACGACATGTCGCTGCTGGGCATCATGTGGGGCATCCTCAACGGCTTCCTCCAGGGTGCCGCCCTGCTGGGCACCGCCAAGGTGAAGGCCACCACCTTCGTCATGCTGGCCAACACGACGATCAACGTGGTCACCGGGTACGTGACCGCGTACGCCCCGCAGATCGACGAGGGCAAGTACCCGGCGGGCGACGCCACCATGACGGTGCATCAGGACGCGCTGGAGCATCTCGCCGAGGAGAGCGAGACGCTCGGCATCAACGCCGAACTGCCCCGCTTCTTCAAGGCGCTCGTCGACCGCGCGGTGGCCGACGGCCACGCCGGCAGCGGCTACGCGGCCCTGATCGAGCAGTTCCGCAAGCCCTCCGCCTGACGGCGCGGTCCCCCTGGCCTCCGGGGTACGGCCCAGCCGAACGCAGGTCAGGCGCTCTTCGACGCCGGTTCCAGCACCGCCACGCACTCCACGTGATGCGTCATCGGGAACAGGTCGAACACCCGCAGCGTCCGCACCCGGTACCCCCCGTCCCGGAAGTACCCCAAGTCCCGTGCCAGCGCTGCCGGGTCGCAGGCCACGTAGGCGATGCGGCGGGCGGTGAGGGAGGAGATCAGGGAGACCGTCTTGCGGCCGGCGCCGGCGCGGGGCGGGTCGAGGACGATCAGGTCGGCCTCGGTGATGCCCGTGCGCGGCAGGACCGACTCGACCTTGCCCTGCTCGATGCGGACGCGCGGGAAGTCCGCGAGGTTGTGCCGCGCGTCCTCCACCGCCTGCTTGCCCGACTCGATGCCGAGGACCGCGCCCGACTCGCCGACCCGGTCGGCCAGGGCGCCGGCGAACAGGCCGACTCCGCAGTACAGGTCGAGCGCCATGTCGCCCTTGCGCGGCAGCAGGCCCTGCATGACCGCGGTGACCAGGGTGTCGGCGGCCTTCGGGTGGACCTGCCAGAAGCCACCGGCGCCGACGCGGTAGGTGCGGCCGTCGGCGCGTTCGCGGACGTAGGGGCGGCCGTGCACGCGGTGGACGCCGCCGGTGCGCTCGTTCACACGCAGCACGGACACCGGGCGGTCCAGCTCGACCAGGGGCAGGCGGGCGCCCGGCTTCGGGGTCAGCACCACCTGGCGGTCCTGGGAGCCGGTCGCCGCGATCGCCTCGACGGAGTCCATGCCGGTCCAGTCGCGCTTCTCGATGCCGAGTTCGCTGATGCTGTCGGCGGCGATGAGGCAGTGGTCGATCGGCTCGACCTCGTGCGAGCGGTGCCGGCGCAGGCCGGCACGGCCGTCCGGGGTCACGGCGTACTGGACGCGGGTCCGCCAGGCCGGGACCTCGCCCGCGGGCACCTTGTCGCCCTCGGCGGGCACCACGGTGCCGTCCCAGCCGGCCTCCTCGGGGGTCAGCCCGGCCAGCCGCTTCAGCTGCTCGGCGACGACCTCGCCCTTCAGGCGCCGCTGGGCGCCCGGCTTGGCGTGCTGCCAGTCACAGCCGCCGCAGCGGCCGGGGCCGGCGTAGGGGCAGGGCGGGTCGATGCGGTCCTTGGCGGCCTCCAGCACCTGCACCGCGTCGGCGCGCAGGAAACGGGCGCCCTCCTCGCCCTCCGTGACGCGGGCGACGACGCGCTCACCGGGCAGGGCGTGCCGGACGAAGAGCACCTGGCCCTCCGGCGTGCGGGCCACGCAGTGGCCTCCGTGGGCGACGGGGCCGACCTCGACCTCGTACTCCTCCCCCACCAGCGATTTCCTCGGTTCTGCCTGCATGGCGGGGTGACTCCACTACGTCGAGGGGGTTGGGTCCTGTCCGGTCGCGGTCCGCGCCAACGGTCCGCGACAACAGCCCACCAGTCTACGTGGATGGCAGAGAGGTCCGTGCCGGGTGTGGATGGGAGGGGCGGGTGTGGAGGGGAGGCGGGTGCGCATAGAGGGCCCGGCCGCGTAGGAGGGCGCGGGCAGGCGCGGGAGGGCCGGGTGCTCGGGGCTAGGTGTCGGACCGCGTCTGCGTCGAGTTCTCCTTCGTGCGCTCGGCGGGGCCGCGGCGGACCGAGCCCGGGGCCGTCCACTCCTGGCGCTTGCGGGCCCGCCGCTTCGCGGCCTCGGAGGAGCGCAGCTGGTACGGCACCGAGGTGACCATCACACCGGGCGTGAACAGCAGCCGGCCCTTGAGGCGTAGCGCGCTCTGGTTGTGCAGGAGGTGCTCGTACCAGTGGCCGACCACGTACTCGGGGATGATGACCGAGACCACGTCGCGGGGTGACTCCTTGCGCAGGGACTTGACGTACTCGATGACCGGCCGGGTGATCTCCCGGTACGGGGAGTCCAGCACCTTCAGCGGTACGTCGATGCCGCGCCGCTCCCACTCCTCGCGCAGCTCCTTGGTCTCGTCCGGGTCGACATTGACGGTGAGCGCCTCCAGGGAGTCGGAGCGCATCAGCTTGGCGTAGGCGAGGGCGCGCAGGGCGGGGCGGTGGATCTTGGAGACCAGGACGACGGAGTGGACCCGGGAGGGGCGCACCATGTCGTCGCCGGGGGTCTCCGGGGCGGCGATCTCCTCGGAGACGCGGTCGTAGTGGCGGCGGATCGCCGTCATGGTCCCGTAGAAGATGCACATGCCGAGCAGCGCGACCCAGGCTCCGTGGGTGAACTTGGTGACCAGGACGACGACCAGGACCAGGCCGGTCAGGCAGGCGCCGAAGGCGTTGATGGCCCGGGAGCGGATCATGTGCCGGCGGGCGGCCTTGTCGGTCTCGGTGGCCAGCAGGCGGTTCCAGTGCCGGACCATGCCGGACTGGCTGAGCGTGAAGGCCACGAACACGCCGACGATGTAGAGCTGGATCAGCCGGGTGGAGTCGGCGCCGTAGATCCAGACCAGCAGTCCGGCGGCTCCGGCGAGCAGCACGATGCCGTTGGAGAAGGCGAGCCGGTCGCCGCGGGTGTGCAGCTGGCGCGGGAGGTAGCGGTCCTGGGCGAGGATCGAGCCGAGCAGCGGGAAGCCGTTGTAGGCGGTGTTGGCGGCGAGGAAGAGGACCAGCGCGGTGGCCGCGGCGAGGATCATGAACGGGACCGAGTCGTGCCCGAAGACGGCCTCGGCGACCTGGGAGATCACCGGGTGCTGGATGTAGCCGGCGCCGACCGGGGTGCCGTCGCGCAGCAGGTCCTTGGCGGGGTTCTCGGCCATGCGGACCTTGGTGGCCGCGGCCAGCGCGATGATCCCGCAGAACATGGTGACGGCGAGCAGGCCCATCAGCGCCAGCGTGGTCGCCGCGTTCTTCGACTTGGGCTTGCGGAAGGCCGGTACGCCGTTGGAGATGGCCTCCACCCCGGTGAGCGCGGCGCAGCCGGAGGAGAAGGCACGCAGCAGGAGGAAGACGAGGGCGAAGCCGGCGAGCCCGGGGTGCTCCGGTTTGATCTCGAAGTCGGCGGTCGGGGCGCGCATCTCGTCGCCGAGCACCAGCCCGCGGAAGGCGCCCCAGGCGATCATGGCGAAGATGCCGGTGACGAAGACGTAGGTCGGGATGGCGAAGAGGGTGCCGGACTCCCTGACCCCGCGCAGGTTCATCAGGGTCAGCAGCACGATCACGCCGATCGCACAGGCCACCTTGTGCTCGACGACGAAGGGGATGGCCGAGCCCAGGTTCTCGATGCCGGCGGAGATCGACACGGCGACCGTGAGGACGTAGTCGACGAGCAGCGCGCTCGCGACGGTCAGCCCGGCCCTGCGGCCGAGGTTGGTGCCGGCCACCTCGTAGTCGCCGCCGCCGCTCGGGTAGGCGTGCACGTTCTGCCGGTAGGAGGCGACGACGGTGAACATCAGCACGACGACCGCGGCGGCGATCCAGGGGCTGAAGTGGTAGGCCGACAAGCCCGCGACGGACAGGACCAGCAGCACCTCGCCGGGCGCGTAGGCCACGGAGGACAGCGGGTCGGAGGCGAAGACGGGTAGTGCGACGCGCTTGGGCAGGAGGGTCTCGCCCAGCCGGTCACTGCGCAGTGCGCGCCCGATCAGGATCCGTTTGGGCACGTCGGTCAGTTTGGACACAACAGAGGATCGTAAGCCTTCGAACGCAAGCGCGCCCAACCGCCACCCCAGATCCGCACGACCTCCACCCGCCCTCTGCTCACCGGGTGAAAAACAGCCCCGCCGGGGCCCCGGATTGCGCACGCCGGGCCGCTTTCATGCCTATATGACGGAGCCCGCCATGACGGTCACGACTGGGTCCTGCCATGCCGGTCACGACTGAGTCCTGCCATGACGGGCTCCGTACCGCTTCATGACGATCATGACGAACGCCACGCTCCGCTCGCCCGGCCGGTCCGGGCGCCGTCGCCGCTCTTGGGAGGTCCCATGCACTCGGGTGCAGAACTGATCGGCGCCGCGGTCGCCCTCCTCGGCCTCGGGCTCCTCACCCTGGCGAGCGTGCGCAGCATCACGCGCCGCTGACCGGCCGGTCGTCCGTCAACTCGGCGAGGCGCGCGTGCAGTTCCGCGCGTGTGATGCCGTCCACCCGGGGGGACGGGACGGTGCAGGCGTACGCCCCGGCCACCGTGCCGTAGCGGGCGCAGCGCTCGGCGGGCTCCCCGCCCAGCCAGCCGTGGAGGAACGCCGCCGCGAAGGCGTCGCCGGCGCCGTTGGAGTCCACGACCGGGGCGGGCGGCTCGGCGGCGGGGACATGGCTCAGCTCGCCGTCGGCCAGCAGATACGCGCCCTCGGCTCCGGCGGTGGCGACGACCACCCGGGCCCGGCCCCGTTCGGTGAGGGAGCGCATCACGGGCTCCGGGTCCGGGAGGGCGGCGGCGGAGAGGAAGACGAGGTCCGCGGCGAGGGCGAAGGGCTCGTGGTAGGGGTTGACGCCGTCCCAGTCGTGCAGGTCGGTGGAGATGGTCGGGCCGGCGGCCCGCAGCAGGGGCAGTGCGGCGGCGCAGGGCTGGGTGATGACGACATGGGCGTGCCGGCTGGCGGCGGCCAGCTTCCGTACCGTCTCCTCGGGCAGCGGGTCGGTGTCCGCGGCGCGGGTCGCGTCGTAGAGGGAGAGCCGCCGGCCGTCGGGGCCGACGAGGTTCACCGCGCGCTTGGTGCCGCGCGGCTGCGGCACGGCGGTGAGCGGGATGCCGTGGTCGCGGTGCAGGGCGCGGACGAGGTCGCCCTCGTGGTCGTCGCCGATGAGGTCCAGATGGTGGGTGCGCAGGCCGAGGGCGGTGGCCGCCAGGGCGACGAAGTCACCGCTCTGTCCGGCGCGGGTGACGATGCCGGGCCGGATCATGAGGCTGTCGGTGAACGGCACGGGCAGCTCGGGCACGTGCACGATCGTGTCCACGCCGGCGCCTCCCAGGACCAGCACGTCGATCTCGGCCGTCATCTGCGGTTCCTCTCTTCTCGCCCGGTCTCGCCCGGTCCCTTTCCCGCCCGGTCTCGCCCGGTCTCGCCCGGCGGGAATGGTGTCACGGCCGGGCTCGTACGGTGCGGATACGTTGGACTCGGGCGCGCGCTGCACGGCGGCCGGGCCCCGGAGGGCGTCAGGACCGCGATCCCCCGGCATGATGTTGCCTGGCGGCCTGCGCCGCGATGTGTGGGAAGACCAGCCTGGCGAGCCGAAAGAGAGACATGAGCACGAGAGTCATGAAGGCCGACGGGCCTGCAGGAAGCGCGGTGTGACGCGATGCATATTGTCATCATGGGCTGCGGAAGGGTGGGTTCCGCCTTGGCCCAGACCCTCGAGGAACAGGGCCACACGGTCGCCGTGATCGACCAGGACCCCACCGCCTTCCGCCGTCTGGGCTCCTCCTTCGGCGGCCGCAGGGTCACCGGGGTCGGTTTCGACCAGGACACCCTGCGCGAGGCGGGCATCGAGGAGGCCGGTGCCTTCGCCGCCGTCTCCAGCGGAGACAACTCCAACATCATCGCCGCACGGGTGGCCCGCGAGATGTTCGGCATCGAGAACGTGGCGGCCCGCATCTACGACCCCCGCCGCGCGGAGGTCTACCAGCGCCTCGGCATCCCCACCGTCGCCACGGTGCGCTGGACGGCCGACCAGATGCTGCGCCGGCTGCTGCCCTCGGGCGCCGAGCCGCTGTGGCGCGACCCCACCGGAGGTGTGCAGCTCGCCGAGGTCTACACCTCCCCGGCCTGGGTGGGCCACAAGATCAGCAGGCTGCAGGACGAGACGGGCGTCCGCGTGGCCTTCCTGACCCGGCTCGGCGAAGCGATCCTGCCCAGCTCGCAGACGGTGCTGCAGGAGGGTGACCTGGTGCACGTGATGATGCGCACCGACGAGATCGACCGGGTCGAGGCGGCGTTCGCCAAGGGACCCGAAGAAGGGGGCGGTCACTGATGAGGGTCGCCATTGCCGGGGCCGGTGCCGTCGGCCGCTCGATCGCGGGCGAGCTGCTGGAGAACGGCCACGAGGTGCTGCTGATCGACAAGGCGCCGACCGCGATCTCGGTCGAGCGGGTCCCTCAGGCGGAGTGGCTGCTGGCCGACGCCTGTGAGATCACGTCCCTGGACGAGGCCGCGCTCCAGCGCTGCAACGTGGTGATCGCCGCGACCGGCGACGACAAGGTCAACCTGGTCGTCTCGCTGCTGGCGAAGACCGAGTACGGCGTCCCGCGGGTCGTGGCGCGGGTCAACAACCCGAAGAACGAGTGGCTGTTCAACGAGTCATGGGGCGTGGACGTCTCCGTCTCCACCCCGCGTCTGATGTCGGCCCTGGTGGAGGAGGCGGTCAGCGTCGGCGACCTGGTCCGCCTGCTGCGCTTCAGCCACGGCGACGCCAACCTGGTGGAGCTCACCCTGCCCGAGGAGTCGGCCCTGGCCGGCACCCAGGTCGGGGATGTGCAGTGGCCGCAGGACACCTCCCTGGTCACCATCATCCGCGGCACCCGGGTGCTGACGCCGACCCGGGAGGACTCCCTGGAGGCCGGCGACGAGCTGCTCTTCGTGGCGGCCCAGGCCAGGGAGGAGCAGCTGGAGGATCTGCTGTCGGTGCGGAAGAAGCCGGAGGGGAGCTGACCGGCGCAGGTCCCGTGCGACGTGAGAAGGGGCGCCCTGGAGTTCAGGGCGCCCCTCCTTACGTTCGTGCGCGGGCGGCGTCACGTTCGTGCGCGGGCGGCGTCGCTGCTCGAGTGGCTCACCGGGGAGCAGCGGCCAGTGGTACGTATCAGTCCTCGCGTGCTCCGGAAGGCGTCAGTCCTCCCGGCGGTGCCGGCCTCCCGGCTCCGCGGCGGCGGCCGCCGCCTCCCCCTCTACCTTCTCTTCCTTCTCTTCCTTCTCCCGCTCCCGCGCCTCCATCTCGGCGAAGACATCGATCGGCGGCGGGGCCTTGGCCAGGAACACCCAGGTCAGATACACCGCGAGCAGGAACGGCGGGATCTTCAGCGCGACCAGCACCCAGCCCAGCTGGGTGGTGTCCGCCCACCAGTACAGCGGGAAGAGGATGGCGCTCTTCGCGAGCAGGATCAGACCCCAGGCCCAACTGGCCTTGGTGTACGCCTTCTTGCGGCCCGGGTTGCGGGTGCGCCAGGAGAGGTTCTCCCGGAAGATCGGCCCCAGCATCAGGCCGATCAGCGGGATCCCCGCCATCGCGGTGATGATGTAGGCGAGCGCGAGCCCCAGCGTGTAGAGCATGCCGGGGAGGTAGAAGTCCTTCGCGTTGCCGGTCATCATCGCGAAGACCACGCCGAAGCCGACTCCGAAGACACCGCTGAAGGCGTGCTTGACGGTGTCCTTCATGGCCAGCCGGACCACCACCAGCACCAGCGACACGGCCAGCGCCGCGATCGCCGACATGTGCAGGTCCTTGTTGACCGTGTAGATGCTGACGAACAGAAGCCCGGGCAGCACCGTCTCGACCATGCCCCGCACCCCGCCGAACGCCTCGAACAAGGCGGCCTCGGTCACCGCCCGGGCGTCGTCCGCGGATGTGTCTTCGGTTGTCGGCTTGTCGAGCGACGTCACCGGCTACTCCCGTCCGAGGGGTCTGAGTTCGTATTTCGGATTGAACAGCACCCGGCGGCCCCGGCTCATCGAGATCCGGCCCGATGCGATCACCTTGCGGCCCGGTTCGATCCCTCTGATGGAGCGCCGGCCGAGCCACACCACGTCCAGTGCGCCGGAGCCGTCGAACAGTTCGGCCTCCAGGGCCGGGACTCCGGCGCGCGGCCGCAGCGTGACCGTGCGCAAGGTACCAATAACCGTCACGATCTGCCGGTCCTGGCAGTCACCTATCCGCGTACATCCAGCGGTCTCGGCGTCTTCACGCAGCTCCTCGGACTCCAGGTCCTCCTGCGACGAGGAGAGCCGGTCGAGCATGCGCCGGAACCGGCCTGCCGGCTTCTCGGAACGAGGAACAGCACTCATGTCTGAAGCGTACCGGGGGCCACTGACGGTTACGTACCCTCCGCCGCCGCGCACCGAACCGGCCCTTGCCTGCCATGGTCGCCCCGCGCCGCCCTGACCTCCCCTTCCGAGCAGCGCCTGCGGACCGGGCCCCTTTCCGGCCGCGGGAACGCCGTTCCCGCGGATGTGACGCAACACCCCCGGGGCGCGACTCACGGTCACGGCACGCGCACGTCCGGCGACTTGATCACCGGGTTCGAGCGCAGTCCCCCCCGGCCCCATGGACGCGCCAGCCGTCCCCCGCCGTCCCTGCCCTCAGTGGGCGACCACTTCTCCGTCGCGCAGTTCCAGGACCCGGTCCGCCAGGTCGAGCAGGGCGGGGTCGTGGGTGGCGACCAGCGCGGTGACCTGTTCGCTGCGCACCACGGCCCGCAGAAGTTCCATCACCGCGTGGCCGGTGTCCGCGTCCAGCTGGCCGGTCGGCTCGTCGGCGATCAGCAGCGAGGGGTTGTTGGCCAGGGCGCGGGCGATGGCGACCCGCTGCTGCTGGCCGCCGGAGAGCTCACCGGGCCGCTGGGCCGCGTGGCCGGCGAGGCCCACCAGGGACAGCAGCAGCTCGACGCGTTCCTCGCGCTCCCGCGGGTCGGCGCGGCGCAGCCGCAGCGGGACGCCGACGTTCTCGGCGGCGGTGAGGATCGGGATGAGCCCGAAGGACTGGAAGACGAAGCCGATCCGGTCCCGGCGCAGCGCCAGCAGCCCGTCCTCGTCGAGGCCGGCGATGTCGAGCCCGTCCACGGTGACCCGGCCCCGGTCGGGCGAGTCCAGGCCGCCGACGATGTTGAGCAGCGTGGTCTTGCCGGAGCCCGAGCGGCCCTTGAGGGCGACCAGTTCGCCGCGCGGGACCTCGAAGGAGACGCCGCGCAGCGCGTGCGCCGCGGCGGCCCCGGTGCCGTAGGACTTGTGCACGTCCTCGACGCGCACCATCGTCTCGGTGGCCACCTGTGTCATCCGCCCGCCCTCCCCCTCGGAACCGGCCGACAGTATCCCCGGCCGGCCGGACGATCAACAGTGCGGACACGCATGCGCCGAGGGCCGCCCCGGTCGGGACGGCCCTGGGAGTCGGCTGTTCCGGCGGCCGGGCGCAGCCGCCCGGCCGGACATACGGTCCCGCGTACGGTCCGGCGCGGTGCGCCGGATCAGCGGACCTCGGTGATCTCCGGGCCGCGCTGCAGCTGGCCCATGCCGCCCGAGAAGCGGGAGCCCTCCTCCTGCTGGACGCCCTCGGGCACCATCTGGGCGTCGTTGGGCAGCTTGAGGACGATCGGGTCGCGCGGCGCCATCGGGCCGTCGCCGCGCACCACGACCGTGTCCCGGAAGATCTGCTCGAGCAGCCCTGCGGCCTGCGGCTGCACCGCGCCCTGGCCGGAGATCACTCCGCGCAGGAACCAGCGGGGGCCGTCCACGCCGACGAACCGCACGACCTGGAAGCCGCCGGTGCCGTCCGGCAGCTGTACCGGCACCTGGGCCCGCAGCTCCCAGCCCAGCGGACCCTCGACCTCGTCGATGATGCCGCCCTGCTGGGTGATGCCGGCCGCGATCTCCTCGCGGACCTCGGTCCAGATGCCCTCACGCTTGGGTGCCGCGAAGGCCTGCAGCTGGATGGCGCTGTCGTTCAGCACCACGGTGGCGGCGACAATCGCGTCGCCCGCGACCTCGACGCGCAGCTCCATGCCGTCGACGCCCGGCACGAACAGGCCGCCCAGGTCGACCCGGCCCTCGCCGGGGTTGCTGACCTCGGAGACGTCCCAGGGCCCGTCGGGCCGTGGCGCGGGCTCCAGCCTCAGCCGTTCGGCCTCGGCCTCCGCCTCACTGTCGACACCGTCGACGACCTGCTCGGCCTCGCCGGCCGCGTCCTTGGCGGCAACCCTCTTCTTGCGACGTCCGAACACGTCACTGTCCTTCCCGGTCGGATACGACCGAAGCGTATCGATTCCCACCCGCTGTGCCGCTCACGGCGGCCTGACCGTTTGTGCCGCTCACGCCTTCCCCGGTCTCCACGGCGGCATGACCACCCGTGGACCCGAAGCCCCCCTCGGCCCGGGCCGACGCGGGCAGCTCCGCGACCGGCACGAAGCGCACCCTCTCGACCTGCTGGACGACCAGTTGGGCAATCCGGTCGAAGCGCTCGAACCGCACGGCCTCGCGCGGGTCGAGATTCACCACGATCACCTTGATCTCTCCACGGTACCCGGCATCCACCGTCCCCGGGGCATTCACCAGGGCCACACCGCAGCGGGCGGCCAGACCGGACCGCGGGTGCACGAAGGCGGCATACCCCTCGGGCAGGGCCACCGACACCCCGGTGGGCAGCACGGCCCGCTCGCCGGGGGCCAGTTCGCAGGGCTCGGTGGTGCGCAGATCGGCGCCCGCGTCACCGGGGTGCTCGTAAGCCGGAAGGGGTACGTCCGGATCGATGCGGCGGATGAGCACGTCGAGGGTCACGGGTTCACCTCGAAGGCGCGGGCGCGCCGGACCTGATCCGGGTCGTTCATGGCGGCCTGGATCTCCTCCTGGCGGCCGTGGTCGATGAAGTGGTCGACCTTGACCTCGATGAACAGCGCGTCGGCGCGGACGGCGACGGGGCCGTCGGGGCCGCCGATGCGTCCGGTCGCGCTGGAGTAGATCTTCCGTCCCGCCACCGCGGTCACCTCGGCCGCCAGGTGCAGCGTGGTCCCCACCGGGACGGGGCGGACGAAATCGGTCTCCAGCCTGCCGGTCACCGCGATGGTGCGCAGCAGCCAGTTGAGCGAGCCCAGCGTCTCGTCCAGGGCCGTGGCGAGCACACCGCCGTGGGCGAGGCCGGGGGCGCCCTGGTGGGCGGGCTGCACGGTGAACTCGGCCGTGATCGACACGCCTTCGCCGGCGCGTGCCTGGAGGTGCAGGCCGTGGGCCTGTTCGTCGCCGCAGCCGAAACACTGGCCGTAGTGCGCGCCGAGCAGCTCGCCGGGCGCGGGTGCGTCGGGATGGCGGACCGGCTTCACGGCGTCGGCCGGGGGCTGAAGAGCTGGGGAAGTACCACTCACAGGCGCAGACCTTACCCGCGAGTCCGCCCGGCCCGGACACCGTGTCAAGCTTGGCTCCATGCAGCTCTCCGCCGCCTCCTACGAAGAACGCCTGACCGCTCCCCGCTCCTGGTGGCTGATCTGCTTCCTGGCGGGAGTGTCACTGGGGCTGATCCTGCTGCCGCTCGGGACCCTCCCGATGCTCGCCGGCCTGGCCGCCGGCACCGCCGCGGCGGCCGTCGTGGCCAGCTCCTACGGCTCGGTACGCATCCGCGTCGTCGGCGGCCACCTGATCGCCGGCGAGGCGAAGATCCCGGTCACCGCCCTCGGCGAACCGGAGATTCTGAACGCCGAGGAGGCTCGCGCCTGGCGCACGCACAAGGCCGACCCGCGCTCCTTCATGCTGCTGCGCGCCTACATCCCCCGCGCCCTGCGCATCGACATCACCGACCCCGAGGACCCGACCCCGTACGTCTTCCTCTCCACCCGCGAACCCGAGCGCCTGGCGGACGCCCTCCGAGCGGCCAAGACCGCGGCGACGGACCGGGCGGACCAGTAGCACGGCCGCGAACGGGGCTGCGGCCGGCACGTCGGGAAGCGGCACTGCAGGGGGATGGCAGCCCCGGGTGCGCCGTTGGTGTCGGGTCGCCGGAGCGACGCCCCGCCACGGCGTATCGGCAGGCCGGCAGCGGCACCACAGCACCTTCGCGGGCCCGGGACCGCGTTGCGGCCGGGCGGTGGATCAGTGGGCCGGGGACGCGCCGGACAGCGAACTCGGCGGGATGAGACGACGGGGCGCGCCCACGACACCCGGTGTGGGCGCGCCTGCGTGCGCGCAGCTTTTCGCGTCAGCCGTACGGACCGGCGCCACCCGCGCCGGCGGGCGCCTCAGCGGTCCTCGTGCCGGCCCTTCGGCCCCTTGCCGTCCCGGTGGCCGCCCAGCTCCTTGAGGGCGTCCTCGGGGAGGTGGTCCATCGCCAGGGCGCCCGGGGGCTGCTCCAGGGTGGGGAGGCCGGTCAGGGACTCCCAGGGGACCTGGATCCTGCGCAGGTCGGCGCGGATGCGGCCGGCCAGTTTCCGGGTGTCCCGGCGGTTCATGGCCGCCCCGACGGCCGCTCCCACCAGGAAGGGCATCAGGTTCGGCAGGTTGCGGACCATGCGCTTCATGATCCGCTGGCGCAGTTCGCGCTTGGCGCCGCTGTTCATCGCCGCACTGAGCGTCGACGGCTTGGTCGCCTCGACCCCGCGCTCCTGGGACCAGGAGTTCAGATACACGGTGCTGCGCTGGGCGAGGTTCCCGGGCGGCCGTACGCCGTAGACCTCGTGGAGCTCGGCGATGAGCTTCAGCTCGATCGCGGCGACGCCGGTGACCTCGGCGGCCAGTTCGGTGGGCATCGCGGGCGGCACGGGCAGCATCGCCGCCGCACCGACGCCCGCCCCGACCGTCGCCGTGGCCCTCGCGGCGCCCGCCACGAGCTTGTCGGCGATCTCCTCGGGGCCGAGCCCCGGGAACTGCCTGCGCAGCGTCTGCAGGTCCCGCACGGGCACACGAGGGGCGATCTCGATGATCCGGTCCGCGAGGTAGGCCAGGCCCACGCGGGCGCGGGCGCCGCTCTTGCGGGCGCCCTCTCCGGCCTTGTCGCGGAACGCCGCGGCACGCCTGCGTGCCGCGGGGGCGGGGACCTCCGCGGACTCCGGGGGGTCACCCCGGCCGGTTGCCGGTTCGAGCGAGGCCGCCCCGGTTCCGGTTGAGCCTCGCTCGTCCTCACGCGCAGTGTGCTGCGGGCCGTCCTGCGGCCCCTTGTCCGTCCTCCTCGTCAGGAGGCGGCGCTTCCGGGGAGGGGTCGAGCCGGTCACGGCCGACCCGTCCTCAGTCGCAGTCGCGGCAGATGGGCTGGCCGTTCTTCTCCCGGGCCAGCTGGCTGCGGTGGTGCACCAGGAAGCAGCTCATGCAGGTGAACTCGTCCTGCTGCTTCGGCAGCACCCGGACGGCCAGCTCCTCGTTCGAGAGGTCCGCACCGGGCAGCTCGAGGCCCTCGGCGGCCTCGAACTCGTCGACGTCCACGGCGGAGGCCGACTTGTCGTTTCGACGAGCCTTCAGCTCTTCGAGGCTGTCCGAGTCGACGTCGTCGTCGGTCTTGCGTGGAGTGTCGTAATCGGTTGCCATGTCGCTCTCCCCCTCTGGGTGTCTGCGGTGTCTCCAGCGCACGTAACGCGTGAGAGGCCGGACTTGTGCCCGACCCGAGGCGGAGATTTTGCCTCACATCAAGCTCTGTTACTCAATCGACACCCAACCGGACTCCTCAAGAGTGATCGGCTTGGATGGCGAACGGGACCGTACACGGTACGAACGCCACACTTCAAAGGCGTCTCACCGTGTACTTCCCGTGATCAAGGCCCTTGAAAACCGGGGCCTTTCCGGCATTTCGACCCCACGCATGATCACGGAGAGTAGATGGCCGGAAATTCGCCCATGTGATCGATCACACAGGAGCCAACGGTTCGGAGAGGCAGAAAATTCCGCGCAAAGCGAACACGTCCGCGTGTCGGCGGAATGATGTCAGATCGGCAGGGTGACGCGCATCACGAGCCCCCCGCCCTCCCTCGGCTGGGCGTAGATGTGCCCGCCGTGCGCACGGGCCACCGACCGGGCGATGGACAGGCCGAGCCCGACCCCCTTGTCGCTGCCGGTGCGCTCGGTGCGCAGCCGCCGGAACGGCTCGAAGAGGTTGTCGATCTCGTACGCCGGCACCACCGGGCCCGTATTGGTCACCGTGAGCACCGCCTGGCCGTGCTGGACCTCGGTGCCGACCTCGACCCAGCCGCCCTCCGGCACGTTGTACCGCACGGCGTTCTGCACCAGGTTCAGGGCGATCCGCTCCAGCAGCACCCCGTTGCCCTGGACCACCGCGGGCTCCCGCTTGCCGCGGATCTCCACGCCCCTCGCCTCGGCCTCGGTGTGCACCTGGTCGATGGCCTGCGAGGCCACCTCCGCCAGGTCCACGGGCTTGCGCTCGACGATCTGGTTGTCGCTGCGGGCGAGCAGCAGCAGGCCCTCCACGAGCTGCTCGCTGCGCTCGTTGGTGGCCAGCAGCGTCTTGCCCAGCTGCTGCAGCTCCACCGGCGCGTTCGGGTCGGAGAGGTGCACCTCGAGCAGCGTGCGGTTGATCGCGAGCGGGGTGCGCAGCTCGTGCGAGGCGTTGCCGACGAAGCGCTGCTGCGCGGTGAAGGCCCGCTGGAGGCGCTCCAGCATGTCGTCGAAGGTGTCGGCCAGCTCCTTCAGCTCGTCGTCCGGGCCGTCCAGCTCGATCCGCCGGGACAGATCGGATCCGGCCACCGCGCGGGCGGTGCGGGTGATCCGGCCCAGCGGGGACAGGACCCGGCCGGCCATGGCGTAGCCGAAGGCGAAGGCGATGATCGCCAGACCCAGCAGGGCCAGCAGCGAGCGGCTGAGCAGATCGTCCAGCGCGTGCTGCCGCTGCTCGTTGACGCAGGCGTTGAGCGCCCGGTTCATCTCCTCGGCGGGCAGCTCGCTGCTGCGCAGCCGGCAGACGTCGCTGGACACCTCGCCGGAGAGGATCCGGAAGGGGAGGTTGGTGCCCACGCTCAGCGCGTTGGCCGCGAGCAGGTAGATGATCGACAGCAGCAGGATGCCGGCGATCAGGAACATGCCGCCGTAGAGCAGCGTGAGCCGTATCCGGATGGTGGGCCGCAGCCAGGGGAAGGGCGGCACCGGCCGGCGCGGGTCCCAGGTGGGTTTGGGCGGGGCAGGAGGGCTGGTGGGTGTGGGGGTGCTGGCCATGGCGCGATCAGATCCGGTAGCCCGAGCCGGGCACGGTCACGATGACCGGCGGCTCGCCCAGCTTGCGGCGCAGGGTCATCACGGTCACCCGCACCACGTTGGTGAACGGGTCGGTGTTCTCGTCCCAGGCCTTCTCCAGCAGCTGCTCCGCGGAGACGACCGCGCCCTCGCTGCGCATCAGCACCTCCAGCACGGCGAACTCCTTGGGGGCGAGCTGCACCTCCCTGCCGTCCCGGAAGACCTCGCGGCGGTTGGGGTCCAGCTTGATCCCGGCACGCTCCAGGACGGGCGGCAGGGGCACGCTGGTGCGCCGGCCCAGCGCCCGGACACGGGCGATCAGCTCGCTGAACGCGAACGGCTTGGGCAGATAGTCGTCGGCCCCGATCTCCAGGCCCTCCACCCGGTCGCTGACGTCGCCGGAGGCCGTCAGCATCAGCACGCGGGTGGGCATGCCGAGCTCGACGATCTTGCGGCAGACGTCGTCGCCGTGCACGAGCGGCAGGTCCCGGTCGAGTACGACGACGTCGTAGTCGTTGACGCCGATGCGCTCCAGGGCCGCCGCTCCGTCGTACACGACGTCGACGGCCATGGCCTCGCGGCGCAGTCCGGTGGCCACCGCATCGGCGAGCAGTTGCTCGTCCTCGACGACGAGTACACGCACGTCCCTGGTCCTTCCTGATGGTGGTGTGTTGCCTCCATCCTGCCCTTTTCCTCCATAAGTCGGCTGTAAGGCAGGTGAGAGGGGGTGCGGGGCCCGGCGAAGCCCCCGGAACCGCCGGGCCGCGGGAGGGAATGGGAGATTTTCTCGCGCGGTGAGGTTTCCACGGAAGGGAGCTTGGGGAGGACGGGTTTACATCCCACGATCACGCTCTGCTTGTGCCGCACCACCATGCGGTGCGCTTCGGCCCGCTTCCCCGACCAGAGCGGGGCGTGGATGTCCGGCACCGTCGCCGCCCGGCCGAGCGGCGCTGGGCATCCGCAGCAGACGTGATCGTCCCTGACGAACGGCACACCCCCGTGCCACCGACCCGCAACCCAGGACGAGGGGGCGCAGCATGGACGCATTCACCGCAGGACTTCTGCAGCGCATAAAGGCGACCGAGTCCGATCTTTCGCGCGCCCGTGACGAGGGCGACGAGTTCCTCGTCGAGGTGGAGCAGGGCGAGCTGGAGGACCTGCGCCGTCTCGCCGCCGAGCACGGTGTGGAGGTCAGCGCCTACGGCGTCTGATCCAGCGCGGCGACAGCTGCTTGCCCGAGCGGGCCCCGGCGAATCCAGCGCCGGGGCCCGCTCTTTGCGTGCAACGGGTTGCACCGCCCGTGTCGCGCATCGGGTGCACCGCCGTGTAGCGCATCGTGGTGCACCGCCCGCGTCGTGCAACGTGGTGCACCGCCCGTGTCGCGCCACGTGCCGCATCGCCCATACGGGTGATCAGTCGTGCCAGGCGCCGAAGTCCTCCAGCAGGGCCTGGAGGGGCTCGAAGACGCCGGGGGCGGCGGCGATCGCCAGCTCCCGTGACGGGCGCTGGGAGGGCCGTCCACCGGTCAGGGCGCCCGCCTCACGGGCGATGAGGTCCCCCGCGGCGAGGTCCCAGGGGTGCAGTCCGCGCTCGTAGAAGCCGTCCAGGCGGCCGGCCGCCACGTCGCACAGGTCGACGGCCGCCGAGCCGCTGCGCCGGATGTCCCGCAGCAGCGGGATCAGCCGGTGCGCGACCTCGGCCTGGTGGGTGCGGACCTCGGCGACGTAGTTGAACCCGGTGGAGACCAGGGCCTGGTCCAGCGGCGGGGCGGGGCGGCAGGCCAGCCTGCGCTCGCCCTCCCAGGCGCCGGTGGCCCAGGCTCCGCCGCCGCGCACCGCGTGGTAGGTCTCGCCCCGCATCGGTGCCGACACCGCCCCGACGACGGTCTCGCCGTCCAGCTCGGCGGCGACGGAGACGGCCCAGGTGGGGAGCCCGTAGAGGTAGTTGACCGTGCCGTCGAGCGGGTCGATCACCCAGCGGACGCCGCTGGTGCCGTCGGTCGAGGCGCCCTCCTCGCCGAGGATGCCGTCGTGCGGGCGGCGCTCGGCGATCAGCGTGGTGATCAGCTTCTCGGCCGCGATGTCCATCTCGGTGACGACGTCGATCGGGCTGGACTTGGTCGCCGCGACCGCCAGATCGGCCGGCCGGCCGTCGCGCAGCAGCTCACCGGCGCGGCGGGCCGCCTCCCGGGCCAGCTGAAGCAGTTCCGCGTGCAGGGGGTCGGTCACGGTGCTCCTCATGCGTAGGGGCTGTCGGCGCCCGCGGCGGCGGGGCGCGGGGCGCGGGCGGGGCAGCAGCCCACGGGGCACAGGTCGTGGCTCGGGCCGAGCGTGCCCAGGGCGCACGGCGTGACGCGCTCCCCGCGCTCGGTGGCCGCCCGCTCGGTGATCAGCTCGCGGATGGCTGCGGCGAACCGGGGGTCGGCGCCGACGGTGGCCGAGCGGCGCACCGGCAGGCCCAGCTCCTCGGCCTTGGCCTTCGCCTCGGTGTCGAGGTCGTAGAGGACCTCCATGTGGTCGGAGACGAAGCCGATGGGCGCCATGACGACGGCGGGCACCCCGGCGGCGTGCCGCTCCTCGAGGTGGTCGCAGATGTCGGGCTCCAGCCACGGGATGTGCGGGGCGCCGGAGCGGGACTGGTAGACGAGCTGCCAGGGGTGGTCGACGCCGGTGCGCTCGCGCACGGCGTCGGCGATCAGCTGGGCGACGTCCAGGTGCTGGCGGACGTAGGCCCCGCCGTCGCCGTGGCCCTCGACGGGGCCGGAGGTGTCGGCGGCGGAGGTCGGGATGGAGTGGGTGGTGAAGGCGATGTGCGCCCCGTCCCGGACGTCCTCGGGGAGGTCGGCGAGGGACTCGAGGACCCCGTCGATCATGGGCTCCACGAAGCCGGGGTGGTTGAAGTAGTGCCGCAGCTTGTCCGCCCGGGGCAGCTCGAGGCCCTCGTCCTTCAGGGTGGCGAGGGCGTCGGCGAGGTTCTCCCGGTACTGGCGGCAGCCCGAGTAGGAGGCGTAGGCGCTGGTGGCCAGGACGAGGATGCGCCGGCGGCCGTCGCGGACCATCTCGCGCAGGGTGTCGGTCAGATAGGGCGCCCAGTTGCGGTTGCCCCAGTAGACCGGCAGGTCCAGGCCGTGCTCGGCGAAGTCCTTGCGCAGGGCGTCCAGCAGGGCGCGGTTCTGGTCGTTGATCGGGCTGACCCCGCCGAAGAGGAAGTAGTGCTGTCCGACTTCCTTCAGGCGTTCCTTCGGGATGCCGCGCCCCCGCGTGACGTTCTCCAGGAACGGCACCACGTCGTCGGGGCCCTCGGGGCCGCCGAAGGAGAGCAGGAGCAGGGCGTCGTAGGGGGTGGCATCGAGCGCGTCTGGCATGTCTCGATCCTGCCACCCTGCACCGACAGCCGGAAAACGGCGGGTCCGGCACCGCGGTCCCTCCCGGACGGGGCCGGGATCCTCCGCCGGCGGGAAGCCGGATCTCTCCGCCGGCGGGAAGCCGGATTCCCGGTGCGCTTTGGGTCGCCTCACCAGTAAGCTGTATCGCCTGCGGTCGCACCTTACTGACACGTATTCGGAGACTCCGTGCCCAGCCCCTATCGCGCCCTTTTCGCCGTGCCCGGCACGAAGGGTTTCTCCGCCGCGGGTTTCCTCGGCCGGATGCCGCTGTCCATGATGGGCGTCGGCGTCGTGACGATGATCTCCCAGCTCACCGGGCGCTATGGCCTGGCCGGCACCCTGTCGGCCACCATCGCGCTGTCCGCGGCGGTGGCGGGCCCGCAAGTCTCGCGGCTGGTCGACCGGTACGGGCAGCGGCGGGTGCTGCGCCCGGCGACGCTGCTCGCGCTGAGCGCGGCGGCCCTGCTGCTGTTCGCCGCGCACTACGGCTGGCCGGACTGGGTGCTGTACGTGGCCTGTGCGGGCATCGGCTGCGTGCCGAGCGTCGGCGCGATGGTCCGGGCCCGCTGGGCCGCGCTGTACCGGGGCACCCCGCAGCTGCACACCGCGTACTCCTTCGAGTCGGTGGTCGACGAGGTGTGCTTCATCTTCGGGCCGATCATCTCCATCGGGCTGTCCACCGCCTGGTTCCCGGAGGCGGGACCGCTGCTCGCCGCCTGCTTCCTGGCGACCGGCGTCTTCTGGCTGACGGCGCAGCGCGCCACCGAGCCCGAGCCGCATCCGCGGGAGCGCACCGGCGGCGGCAGCGCGCTGCGCACCCCGGGGCTGCAGGTGCTGGTGGCCACCTTCGTGGCGACCGGGGCGATCTTCGGCGCGGTGGACGTGGTGACGGTGGCGTTCGCGGAGGAGCAGGGCCACAAGGCCGCCGCCAGTGTGGTGCTCGCCGTCTACGCGCTGGGTTCGTGCGTGGCGGGCGTGGTGTTCGGGCTGCTGCACTTCGCCGGTCCGCCCGAGCGTCGCTGGCTGCTGGGCGTGTGCGCCATGGCCGTGAGTATGATCCCCCTCCTACTGGTCGGAAACTTGCCGTTTCTGGCCGTGGCGCTCTTCGTCGCGGGTCTGTCCATCGCTCCCACGATGATCACGACGATGTCCCTCATCGAAGAGCACGTACCACGCGCGCAGCTCACCGAGGGCATGACCTGGGTGAGCACGGGGCTCGCGGTCGGGGTCGCGCTCGGCTCCTCCGTGGCCGGCTGGGTGATCGACGCGGCCGGGGCGCGCGCCGGGTACGGGGTTCCGGCGGTGTCCGGAGCCGTCGCGGTCGCGGTCGGTTTCCTCGGGTACCGCCGGCTCAAGCGGCCGGCGCCGGGTCGGGGAGGCACCGTTGGTCAGCACAGCGAGCGCGAAGAACGGCACCTGGCATAACTGGGGAGGCAATGTCTCCGCCCGCCCCGCGCGGGAGGTCACGCCCGCCACGGTCGAGGAGCTTGCGGACGCGGTCCGCCGGGCGGCGGAGGACGGGCTTCCGGTGAAGGCGGTCGGCACGGGGCACTCGTTCACGTCCATAGCGGCCACGGACGGCGTGCTGATACACCCTCAGCTGCTCAGCGGCATCCGTGACATCGACCGCGCGGCCGGAACCGTCACGGTCGGGGCCGGTACCCAGCTCAAGCGCCTCAACATGGCCCTGGAACGAGAGGGCCTGTCGCTGACCAACATGGGCGACATCATGGAGCAGACGGTCTCCGGGGCGACCAGCACCGGCACCCACGGCACCGGCCGCGACTCCGCCTCGATCGCCGCGCAGATCCGCGCGCTGGAACTGGTCACCGCCGACGGCTCGGTACTGCAGTGCTCCGAGAAGGAGAACCCGGACGTCTTCGCCGCCGCCCGCATCGGCCTCGGCGCCCTCGGCATCGTCACCGCCATCACCTTCGCCGTGGAGCCGATCTTCCTGCTCACCGCGCGCGAGGAGCCGATGCCGTTCGAGCGGGTGCTCGCCGACTTCGACGAACTGCACGCGGAGAACGAGCACTTCGAGTTCTACTGGTTCCCGCACACCGGGAACACCAACACCAAGCGCAACAACCGCAGCGCCGGCCCGGAGCGCCCGCTGCCGCCGGTCAAGGGCTGGTTCGAGGACGAGTTCCTGTCCAACGGCGTCTTCCAGGTGGCCAATCTGGTCGGCCGCGCGGTACCCGCGACCATCCCGTCCATCGCGCAGCTGTCCAGCCGTGCACTGTCCTCGCGGACGTACACGGACATACCCTACAAGGTCTTCACGTCCCCGCGCCGGGTCCGTTTCGTGGAGATGGAATACGCCGTTCCGCGCGAGGCCCTGGTGGACACGCTGCGCGAGCTGAAGGCCATGGTCGACCGCTCCCCGCTGCGGGTCAGCTTCCCGGTCGAGGTGCGCACCGCGCCGGCCGACGACATCACCCTGTCCACGGCGTCCGGCCGGGAGACCGCCTACGTCGCCGTGCACATGTTCCGCGGTACCCCCTTTCAGGCGTACTTCACCGCCGCCGAGCGCATCTTCACCGCCCACGAGGGCCGGCCGCACTGGGGGAAGATCCACACGCGGGACGCCGAGTACCTCTCCCGGGTCTATCCGCGCTTCGGCGAGTTCACCGCGCTGCGCGACCGTCTCGACCCCGAACGCCGCTTCGGCAACGCCTACTTGCGCCGCGTCCTCGGGGACTGACGAACACTCGGCACACGCGCCTCCGCTTCTGCAGATCGCGTGAACTTTCCCACGTCGACGATCGCCGGAACCGGGCAACAGGCGGCCGAGTAGCACCCCTTGCCAGAAAGCGGGCGGCGTGCCAATCCACGCACGTGGCCCAAATGGAGTACTGTTGCGAGCCCTGGGTCCGGTCTCCCGACAGGGTGCTCGGGACCTTGGAGGACCGCCGGGAGGGGGCTAGTTGCACAGGGTGACGCAGTTGGTCACTTAGCGTTGCGAATAGGTAACCGTGCCATAACGGCGATCCAGGGCCCGCGCCCGACACGCCGGGCAACTCGGCAAGGTTGTGGCAGGCTGCACCCGGGCAGGCCACACTCGACTAGCGGAAGCAGCGACGCACGTGACGTCGGCAGGCACCACCCGGGAGGTCCCCATGCCCGAACTGCGTGTCGTGGCCGTCTCGAATGACGGCACACGGCTGGTGCTGAAGGCTGCGGACAGCACGGAGTACACGCTTCCGATCGACGAACGGCTCCGCGCCGCCGTGCGCGGCGACCGTCCCCGCCTCGGCCAGATCGAGATCGAGGTGGAGAGCCATCTCCGCCCCCGCGACATCCAGGCGCGTATACGGGCCGGGGCGACCGCGGAGGAGGTCGCCCAGATGGCCGGCATCCCCGTGGACCGCGTACGCCGCTTCGAGGGCCCCGTCCTCGCCGAGCGGGCCTTCATGGCCGAGCGCGCCCGCAAGACGCCCGTGCGCCGCCCCGGCGAGAACTCCGGTCCGCCGCTCGGCGAGGCCGTCCAGGAGCGTCTGCTGCTGCGCGGCGCCGAGAAGGACACCGTCCAGTGGGACTCCTGGCGCCGCGACGACGGCACCTGGGAGGTCCTGCTGGTCTACCGGGTGGCCGGCGAGCCGCACTCGGCGAGCTGGACGTACGACCCGCCCCGCCGCCTGGTGCAGGCCGTCGACGACGAGGCGCGCTCGCTGATCGGCGAGTCCGACGACTTCGCCGCGCCCGAGCCCAGCGTGCCCTTCGTCCCGCGCATCGCGCGTCTGCCGCGCGACCGCCCGCTGGACCGGTCCGGCGACCGCGAACGCCCCAGCCTGCCGGCGCAGTCCTCCGAACCACCGGAGGAGACGGCCACGGCCTCGGGCGAACGCGACTCGCTGACCAGCCTGCTGGAGGCGGTGCCGAGCTTCCGCGGCGACCTGGTGGTGCCCGAACGGCCCTCCGAGTCCGCCTCCGAGGAGCCCGGCCCCGAACCCGAGGCGGAGGAGCCCCCGGCCCCCGCGGCCTCGGCCGGCTCCGCCTACGCGGATGTCCTCATGCCCCGTTCGGTGGGCGGCCACCGCGACCGCCTGATCGGGGCCACCGACCGCCAGGCCGAGGCGGACGGCGTCCGCCCGGGCCGCCGCGCGGCGGTGCCGAGCTGGGACGAGATCGTGTTCGGGACACGGCGCAAAAAACAGGAGTGACACAGAGCAGTCGAGGGGCGCCCGCCATCGGTGAGCGCCCCTCGACTGCTTTCTGACGCACCGGCAGCCGCCCGTGCGCTCCCTGCCCGCCTACTGCGGGTCCGGTCCCACCGCGACCGGCCGGGACGGGTCGGAGGACCACTCCGACCACGAGCCGACATACAGGTCGGCCGGGATGCCGGCCACCGCGAGCGCCAGCACCTCGTGGGCGCCGGAGACGCCCGAGCCGCAGTACACGCCGACCGGGGTGTCGGCGGAGACGCCCAGTTCCTTGAAGCGGGCGGCGAGTTCCTCCGCCGGGCGGAAGCGGCCGTCCGGGCCGACGTTCTCGGTGGTGGGGGCGGAGACCGCGCCGGGGATGTGCCCGCCGACCCGGTCGATGGGCTCCACCTCGCCGCGGTACCGCTCCCCCGCACGCGCGTCCAGCAGTACGCCCGAACGCGCGAGCGCCGCGGCACCGTCGGCGTCCAGCGCCCCGCTCGCCGCGGGCACCGGCTCGAAGTCGCCCTCGGCCGGGCTCGGCACCGACGTCTCCAGGGGGCCCGCCCAGGCGGGCAACCCGCCGTCGAGGACCCGGACATCCGGGTGGCCCGTCCACCGCAGCAGCCACCAGGCCCGGGCGGCGCCCCAGCCGAGGCCGCCGTCGTACACGACCACGGGCCGCCCGGCGGAGACGCCCGCGCGCCGCATCGCCGCGCCGAACACCCCGAGGTCCGGGAGCGGATGGCGTCCCCGCTCCCCGGGTGCCGAGGCCAGCTCCTTGTCCAGGTCGACGAAGACGGCTCCCGGGATGTGCCCGGCGAGATACTCGGCCCGGCCGTCGAACGGCTCACCGTTCGCGGTGGCCGTGCTGAGCTGCCAGCGGACGTCGAGCAGCACCGGCGGGTGCTCGCCCGCCAGTTCGCTCGCGAGTTCGGATGCGGAGATGATGGCGTTCATGGCCCCCATCCTCGCGCACGGGGTGGCCGTCTCGTCCATGTCCGGCTACTCTGCTCGGCCGGGCAGGACCGATCACGAGGCGTACGGGAACGGGCACATGCTGTACAAGTGATCGACACTGAGCCTCAAGCGTGCCGAAAGCGGCAAGGAGCCGGACATCGGGCATCCTCCGGGGACAGGAGCCGGCACACGGGGCACACCCGCAGGAGCGTGGCACCACACCACCGGCGCCGGGGCGGGCACGGGGACGATCCGCTCAGCGGACGTGACACGACCCCCACGGGTCGGGAGATGCGGCCCCCACCGGGTCGAGACGAGCACGGCCACCGACGAGGGCGGCCGAGAAGAGAGTGACGATGACCGACGCACGGGGGTCCGCCCGCCAGGAAGGTGAGCGGCCCGCGCGGTACGCGCCCGGCACGCCCTGCTGGGTGAGCCTGATGGTGCACGGCCTTCAGGCGACGCAGGAGTTCTACCGGGCGCTGTTCGGCTGGGAGTTCCGGCCCGGTCCCCAGCAGCTCGGACCGTATGTGCGGGCGCTGCTCGACGGCCGGGAGGTGGCCGGCATGGGTGTGCTGCCGCCGGACCTGCATCTGCCCGTCGCATGGACGCCCTACTTCGCCTCCGCCGACGCCGACCGGACGGCCGAGGCGGTCCGGTGCTGCGGCGGCACCATCGGCGTCGGTCCGCTGGACACCTCCGACGCGGGCCGGCTGGCGATCGGTTCGGACCCCTCGGGCGCCGTCTTCGGCATCTGGCAGGCGGCCGCGCACACCGGCACGGCCGTCACCGAGGTGCCCGGCACCCCCGCCTGGAACGAGCTGATCACCTTCGAGTCGGCGAGGACCGCGAAGTTCTACGAGATGGTGTTCGGCTACGACGAGGAGCCGGTGGTCTCCGTCGACCTGGACTATGTCACCCTCCGCCTCGACGGCCGCCCGGTGGCCGGGGTGTACGGCGCGGGCAGCGCGGTGCCCCGCGACCGGGGGCCGCACTGGACGACGTACTTCACGGTGGCCGATCTGGACGACGCGGTGGAGCTCGTGGTGCATCTGGGCGGCCAGGTGCTCAAGCCGCCCCGCGAGGGCGACCACGGCCGCACGGCGGCGGTGGCGGATCCGGAGGGGGCGCGCTTCTCCCTGCTGCAGCAGTCGTCCTGATCGGCTGCGGCCACGGGACCGGGCAAGCCCGGTTCCAGGCGGAACGTCAGCTTCTGGGCACCGGCAGCACGTCCGGCGCCAGGGCGGCCGCGCGGGCCGTCGCGGCGGTCATACGGCGGCGGTGGTGGCGGCGGCACAGCACCTCGTAGCCGATCTCCTCCGCGGAGTCGGTGACGTCGCCGACGACCACCTGGGCGCCCTCGACGACCATCACCCCGCCCACCGTGCGGGCGTTGTGGGTGGCGCGGGCGCCGCACCAGCACAGGGCCTCCACCTGGAGCACCTCCACCCGGTCGGCCAGCTCCACCAGGCGCTGCGAGCCCGGGAACAGCTTGGTGCGGAAGTCGGTGGTGATGCCGAAGGCGTAGACGTCGAGCTCCAGGTCGTCCACCACGCGGGCGAGCTGGTCGATCTGCTCCGGTGCGAGGAACTGCGCCTCGTCCGCGATCACATAGTCCGCGCGGCCGCCCTGCGAGAGGTGGTCGACGAGGTAGGCGTACAGGTCCATGCCGTCGGTGACCTCGACGGCGTCGGTGACGAGCCCGAGCCGGGAGGAGAGCCTGCCCGCTCCGGCGCGGTCGTTGCGGGTGAAGATCATGCCCTCCAGGCCGCGCGCCGAGCGGTTGTGCTCGATCTGCAGTGCCAGCGTCGACTTCCCGCAGTCCATCGTTCCGGAGAAGAACACCAGCTCTGGCATGGTGAGTCGGCACCTTTCGGCGGGGTCGGTGGGCGGACGCGGGTCAGGAGCGTACTTCGAGCAGCGGGACTAGTTGTTCGGCAGGGGTCATCGAGCCGTGGTTGCCGACCATCTGCGACTCGTTGGGCTCCCGCTGGGAGGCGATGAGCAGCACGTCGTCCCGTGCGGCGGCCACCACGTCGCCGATGCGGCCGTGGACCCGCTCGTCGATCCGGGGCCCGAACCAGCCCGCGGCGATCGCCTCCTCGCGCGAGGCCACCCAGAACTGCTCGCCCAGCACCTCCCGCCAGCAGGCGAGCACATCGCCGGCGGCGCCGGGTACGGCGTAGACGTGGCGGGCGCGGCCCTCGCCGCCGAGCAGGGCGACGCCGGCCTTCAGCTCCCAGTCCTCGTCGAAGTCGATGCGGTGCTGCTCGTCGAAGGGCACGTCGACCATGCCGTGGTCGGCGGTGACGTAGAGCGCGCTGCGCGGCGGGAGTTGCTCGGCCAGGCGCTGGACGAGGCGGTCGACGTACATCAGCTGGCCGCGCCAGGTGTCGGAATCGACGCCGTAGCGGTGGCCGGAGCCGTCGACCTCGGCGTAGTACGTGTACACCAGGGCGCGGTCGGCGGCGGCCAGTTGCTCGGCGGCGAAGTCCATCCGCTCCTCGCCGGTCAGCCGTCCGAAGAAGGTGCCGCCGCTGAGCGCCACCTTGGTCAGCGGGGTGTTCTCGAAGGCCGGGGAGGACACCTGGGCGGCGTGCACGCCCGCGCGGTGGGCGAGTTCGAAGATGGTGGGGTAGGGCTGCCAGGCCCGCGGCTGCGTCCAGGGCTGCCAGCGCAGCTGGTTCATCAGCTCGCCGGTGTCCGGGTTGCGCACGGTGTAGCCGGGCAGGCCGTGCGCCCCCGGCGGGAGCCCGGTGCCGACGGAGGCCAGGGAGGTGGCGGTGGTCGCCGGGTAGCCGGCGGTGAGGGGACGTCCGGTGCCGCCGCGCGAGGAGGCCAGCAGGGACGTCATGAAGGGCGCCTCCTCGGGGTGCGCCCGCAGCTGCTCCCAGCCCAGTCCGTCGATCAGGAACACGCACGCCCGGTCGGCGGGCGTCAGCTCCGGGATGGCCGCGGACATGCCGGGGACGCCCATGCCGGCGGCGAGCGTGGGCAGCAGATCGGCGAGGGATCCGCTGCCGTACTCGGGCAGGGGCGCGGTGTCCAGGGAGAGCGGTTCGGGGTGGTCGTCCCAGGCGGACGTATGGTGCGGCGGCGTGGGCCGGGTCGGCTGCGCCATCAGCGCGTCGGGTCCGCGGTCGCCTCAGAGAGGGCCTGCGCGAAGGCGAGGGCCTGGCGCACCGTCTCCGGGCCGTCGCCGGCCTCGCTGACGCGCAGGCTCAGGTCGTCCGCCGTGGAGTTGCCCGTGTAGCCGTGGTCCGCCTCGCAGTTCGGGTCGCCGCAGGCGGCCGGTTCCAGGTCGATGCGGGAGACCGCGCCCCAGCCGATGGTGAGCACGATCTCGCGCGGCAGCGTGCCCGGCGTGTACTGCTCCGGGTTCGCCACGACCCGGCTGACCACGATCGACGAGATCCGGTCGAGCTTGACCGATTCCGTGGAGGTGGTGGCGTACGGCGTCGGGGAGGTGCTGTCCGCCGCCTGCTCGTCGGTGTGGCTGACGATGAAGCGGTTGCCGGTGAGGACGAGGACGGTCACATGGCGCCGCACCTCGTTCTGGTCGAACGTCGTCTCCTGATGGACCAGGTACGACCGGACGGGCTCGCCGCCCACGGCGGCCTCCACCGCCTCGGCCACGAGAGCCGGGTAGTAGCCGCTGCGCTCGATCGCCGCCCGCAGCCCCTGGGTCGTCGTACTGGTCTTGGCCATGACGCCCATCCTACGGGGGACCACTGACTGCGAGAGACCGTGCGCCGCGGGTCAGTATGCGGGCAGAGTCCGCGGGCCGAGATCGTCGCGGGCGGGCGGGGGCGCGAGACGTACGGAGGCGCCGAGGACGCTCAGGCCCTGCGGGGCGACGACCACGGGCTCCAGCGTCACCGCGACGACCTCCGGGTGATCGTGCACCAGCCGGGACACCCGCAGCAGCAACTCCTCCAGGGCGGGGGTGTCGACCGGCGCGGAGCCGCGCCAGCCGAACAGCAGGGGCGCGGTGCGGATGGACCGCACCAGGGAGGCGGCCTCCCGGTCGGTCACCGGGATCAGCCGGTGCGCCATGTCGTCGAGCAGCTGCGAGGCGGCCCCGGCCAGCCCGAAGGAGAGGACGGCCCCGGCGGCCGGGTCGATCACCGCGCGGACCACGGTGTCCACCCCGCGCGGTGCCATCCGCTGCACCACGGGGCGCAGCTCCTCGGCCGTGCCGAACAGGCCGGTCAGCTCGGTGTACGCGCGGCGCAGCTGGTCCTCGTCGGCGAGGTCCAGGCGTACGCCGCCGAGGTCCGCACGGTGCCGCAGGTGCGGGGCGGTGGCCTTCAGGGCGACCGGGTAGCCGAGCCGGGCGGCGGCCTCGGCGGCGGCGTCGGGCGTGGGGGCCTGCAGGGCGCGGTGGACGTCGATGCCGTAGGCGCCGAGCAACTCGCAGGTGTCCTCGCTGCCGAGGGTGAGGCCCTGGCCGCGGGCGAGCATGCCGTCGATGAGGGTGGCGGCCCTGCGTTCGTCGATGTCGTCGTACTCCGGCACCTTGCCGGGCTCGGCGGCGTCCCGCCGCCACTGCGCGTAGGCGACGGCGTGCCCGAGCGCCCGCACGGCGCGTTCGGCGGCCGGGTAGGCCGGGATGAGCAGGGCGCCCTTGGGGGGCGGGGAGGCGGAGACGGGAGGCACGGATGCACCGGCGGCGCGTGCGGCACCCGGGGGCGCGGAGGTGGGCGCACCTCCCGCCGGAGCGGCCCCCGCGTGCGCCGGGGGCGCAGAAGGAGCGGTACGTGCGCCGGGGGTGGCCGGCCGCTCCGCCGGCGCCGGGCGGTCGGCCGAGGAGGGCCGGTCGTACGGCGTGGGTGGCGCGGGGGTCACATCCGGTGCCGGGGACGGGTCGTCCGGGTCCGCCGCCGTCGGCTCCGGCTGGCGGGGTGGGCGGGCAGTGCTGGCTGCGGCGGACAGGGCCTCGGCGAGGCCGCCGAGTTCCACGTGGACGACCAGGACCGGCTTGGGGGTCGCGGTGGCGGCCGAGCGGAGGGCCTCGGCCAGGGCGGCGTCGCCGACGGAGGACTCCCCCACCGAGGGGATCGCGGTGACGACCACCGCGTCGCAGCTGTCATCGGCCAGCGCCCGGGACAGGGCCGCGTGGAAATCCGCCGCCGTGGCCTCCGTGGTGAGGTCCAGCGGGGGGTGCGGGCGCAGTCCCTCGGCCAGGCAGGCGTCGTAGGTCAGCAGGCCCAGGGACTCGGAGTTGCCCAGGATCGCCACGCGGGGTCCGGCCGGGAGGGGCTGGCGGGCGAGCAGCAGGCCGGTGTCGACGAGTTCGGTGATGGTGTCGACGCGGATGACGCCGGCCTGCCGGAGCAGCGCGGACACCGTGGCGTGCGGCAGCCGTGTCGCGCGCACGGCGTGTCCCCGGGGTCCGGCGCCGTGGCGTGCGCCCTGCACCACCACGAGGGGCTTGGCCGCGGCGGTCCGGCGGGCGAGCCGGGTGAACTTGCGGGGGTTGCCGATGGACTCCAGGTACATCAGGGCGACATCGGTGTCGGGGTCCTCGTACCAGTACTGCAGGACGTCGTTGCCGGAGACGTCCGCGCGGTTGCCGGAGGAGACGAAGGTCGACACACCGGTCACCCCGGTGACGCCGCCGCCGCGCCGGTGCAGCCGGGACAGCAGGGCGATGCCGATGGCGCCGGACTGGGCGAACAGTCCGATCCGGCCGGGCCGGGGCATCTCTGGGGCGAGCGAGGCGTTGAGCCGGACCTGGGGGGCGGTGTTGATGATGCCGAAGGCATTGGGCCCGATGATGCGCATGCCGTAGCTGCGGGCCTGCCGTACGAGGGCGCGCTGCCGCTCGCGGCCCTCGGGACCCGACTCGGCGTAGCCCGCGGAGATCACGACCAGTCCCTGCACTCCGTGCTCGCCGCAGTCGGTGACGACCTCGGGGACGTGTTCGGCGGGCACGGCGACGACCGCGAGGTCCACCGGCCCGTCGATCTCCCGCACCGAGCGGTAGGCGGGGACCCCGTCCAGCTCCTTCTGCTCCTCGGGCAGCGCCCGGTTCACCGCGTAGAGGCGGCCGGGGTATCCGGCGTCCCGGATGTTGCCGAGGATGTTGCGTCCCACGCCGCCCGGTGTGCGGCCGGTGCCGATGACGGCGACGGAGCCGGGCGCGAGCAGCCGCTGCACGGAGCGGGCCTCGGCGCGCTGTTCGCGCGCGTACTGCACGGCGAGGGAGCGGTCGGTGGGTTCGAGGTCGAACTCCAGCCGGACGACGCCGTCCTCGAAGCTGCGCTTCTGGGTGTACCCGGCGTCCGTGAACACCTTGATCATCTTGGTGTTGGCGGGCAGCACCTCGGCGGCGAACCGGCGGATGCCGCGCTCCCGGGCGACGGCGGCGATGTGCTCGAGCAGGGCGGAGGCCACGCCCCGGCCCTGATGGGCGTCCTGCACCAGGAAGGCGACCTCGGCCTCGTCGGCCGGGGCGGAGGCGGGTGTTCCGTCGGTGCCGATCCGGTCGTAGCGGACGGTGGCGATGAACTCGCCGCCGACGGTGGCCGCGAGCCCGACCCGGTCCACGTAGTCGTGGTGGGTGAAGCGGTGCACGTCCTTGGCGGACAGCCGCGGGTACGGCGCGAAGAACCGGAAGTACTTGGACTCGTCCGACACCTGTTCGTAGAACTTCACCAGGCGTTCGGCGTCGTCGGCGGTGATGGGCCGGATGCGTGCGGTGCCGCCGTCGCGCAGCACCACGTCGGCTTCCCAATGGGCGGGGTACTCGTGCCGGTCCGACGAGGTCTGCATGGGCCCCAGAGTACGGCTCGCGCCCGGCAACGGCGCGAGGCAGTCTGTGGAACAACGGACGCGGGACCAAGGCCGCGCGGCCCGCCGGGCGGCACCGAGGGCGGGCGCCGCTCCCGGCATGCCTCACGATATGGAAAACTGGTCTAGACAACCCGGAACACCGAAGGGCAGCAACACATGGCTGAGCGCCGCGTCAACGTCGGCTGGGCCGAGGGTCTCCACGCCCGCCCCGCCTCCATCTTCGTCCGAGCCGCCACGGCCGCAGGCGTCCCGGTGACGATCGCCAAGGCCGGGGGCAACCCCGTCAACGCGGCCTCCATGCTGGCCGTGCTGGGTCTGGGTGCCCAAGGCGGCGAGGAGGTCGTCCTCGCCTCCGACGCCGAGGGCGCGGACGCCGCTCTGGACCGTCTGGCCAAGCTGGTCTCCGAGGGCCTCGAGGAGCTTCCCGAGACCGTCTGAATTCCTCCGTGCGGAATGAGTGCGGCACAAAGCGAGGGGTCCGCCCGGACGCCGGGCGGACCCCTCGCTTTTCATTTCCCCCGGGCGGCCGATCCCCCGTCGGCACAGCTATTGGGCTTTCCGGGCAGCAGAAAAATCCCCCCGCGAATTTCTTGCGCTCTTTGTATACGGCCCCCGTGTTAATTCCGAGCGCTCGTCGTGTTTACGGCATGTTGCGTGTTCCTCACAGGCTCGCCGGTGCCATCGCCGCCCGAGGCGGTGCGCAGCCGGTGCGCGGCGGTGGTGCGCTCGGTGTGCTGCGCGGTCAGCGAGCGGGCGCGGTCGCCGTCGCCGCGCGCCACGGCGTCCACGATCGCGCCGTGCTCCGCCCAGTACTCCGCCGGGTCGGCCGGTGCGTCCAGGGTGTACATCCAGGCGATCTTGTGCCGCAGCTGGGTCAGCATCGAGGCCAGCGCCTGGCTGCCGGAGGCCTGGGCGAGCGTCTCGTGGAACCAGCTGCCGAGAGAGCGCAGTTCATCGCTGCTGCCCCTGCGGGCACGCTCCTGCCCGAGGCGCACCAGGCCGCGCAGCACCTTCAGATGGGCGTCCGTGCGACGCTGTGCGGCGCGCGCGGCTCCCAGCGGCTCCAGCAGCAGACGCATCTCCAGCAGGTCGGCGGCCTCCTGCTCGGTGGGCTCCGCGACGCAGGCGCCGGCGTGCCGCCGGGTCACCACGAAGCCCTCGGCCTCCAGGGTGCGCAGCGCCTCGCGGACGGGGACGCGGGAGACGCCGTAGCGGCGGGCGAGGAGTTCTTCGGTGAGCCGGCTTCCGCGCTCGAATACACCGGCGACGATGTCGTCCCGGATCGCCGTGCACACCGAGTGCGCGGGAATACGCATGACCGACCTCCGGCTCAATCCTCGTGACACGCCGACGAAGGACGTGTTGTTTCGTGACTCTATTGCAATCCGGAGGAATTTCCGACGGTGAGCCGGAACTCATACTTGTTTTTTGGACAACCGGGCGCGGCCGGCCCCGGGGAAGCCGAAAGCCCCGGCTCGGGGAGCCGGGGCCAGGAGGGGGAAGGCGAGGAGCGCGCTCTCGGACCTTGACGAAGGGCGTGCTCTCAGAGCTTGACGCCGTGCGCGCGGAGGTAGCCGACCGGGTCGATGTCGGACCCGTACTCGGCGCTGGTGCGGGCCTCGAAGTGCAGGTGGGCGCCGGTGACGTTGCCGGTCGCGCCGGAGTTGCCGATCTGCTGGCCCGCGGTGACCTGCTGGCCGGCCGAGACGCTGATCGAGGACAGGTGGGCGTACTGAGTGTAGGTGCCGTCGTGCATCTTGATGACGACCTGGTTGCCGTACGCGCCGCCCCAGCCGGCCTCCACGACGGTGCCCATGCCGACGGACCGGACGGGGGTGCCGCTCGCGGCGTGGAAGTCGATGCCGGTGTGGCTGCCGGAGGACCAGACGGCGCCGCCGGCCTGGTAGGAGGTGGAGACGTAGGAGCCGGCGATCGGGGAGACGAAGGTGTTGAGGCGCTTGCGCTCGGCCTCGCGCTCGGCGCGCTCCTTGGCGGCCCGGGCCTCGGCGGCCGCCTTGGCCGCCTTCTTGCGGGCGGCCTCCTCGGCGGCCTTGCGGGCTGCCTCCTCGGCGGCCTCGCGCGCCGCCTCGTGCTGGGCGGCGGCCTGGGCGTCGATCCGGTCGGCGACCGTGTCGCCCATGTCGATGACGGGGGTGAGGCCGGTCTGCGCCGCGGCGGGCTCGGCGGCGAAGGCGGGAGCGGCGAGCGAACCGACGACGCCGGTGCCGGTGAGGGCCGCTATGCCCGCGGCACGCGCGGTGCCGCGCTGGATCCGGCTGGGACGCCGATGCTTGCCCGTGGCGCGGGTGAACGCCATGTACAGACTGGTCCTTTCCTTCCCTCTCGCCTACCGGGTTAGCTGACGGGTTCGGAGCAGGAAGGTCTCCTACGGACCCCCTCGCGGTGCGCGCGGGCGTCCGATTCACCCCAGGGACTGCCTATGGGTCCCCGGCTCCCCTGGCTCGCGCCGTACGGGGACTCGGCGATGACTGTCCGGTGCCGCGGGTGCGGCGCACTGCCTGACGAACAGCCCGCACGACGCTAAACGGGGCGAGTTTCAATTCCCAAACGGATCCCGGTTTTTGTAGCGCATCCCACAGGGCAGACAGGCCCCCTCCGCCTCAATCCGGGCATAAGTGAGCCCTGGTGACGTTTCCGCCACCAGGGCTCACCCGCGCGCGCCGCGGAGAGGCGTCCGGCGCGCCGTCCGCCCGGTGTCAAAGCACCGTCAACTCGCCGCCCGCACGGGCGTCTACTCGGCGCTCACGACGGTGACCTCACCGATGCCGAGGGCCTCCACGGGCGCCTTGATCTGCGCCGCGTCACCGACGAGCACGGTCACCAGACGGTCCACCGGGAAGGCGTTCACCACCGCGGCGGTGGCCTCCACGGTGCCGGTGGCGGCCAACTGCCGGTACAGCTCGGCCTGGTAGTCGTCCGGCAGATGCTGCTCGACCTGGTCGGCGAGGGTGCTCGCGACGGCCGCGGCGGTCTCGTACTTCAGCGGCGCCACCCCGACCAGGTTCTGCACGGCGACGTCCCGCTCGGCGTCGGTGAGCCCCTCCGCGGCGAGGGTGCGCAGCACGGTCCACAGGTCCTGCAGCGCCGGGCCGGTGTTGGGGGTGTCCACGGAGCCGCTGATGGCGAGCATCGCGGCGCCGGTGCCGTCCGGCGCGGACCGCAGGACCTGGGTGAACGCCCGGACGCCGTAGGTGTAGCCCTTCTCCTCGCGCAGCACGCGGTCCAGGCGGGAGGTCAGGGTGCCGCCGAGGCAGTAGGTGCCCAGCACCTGCGCGGGCCAGACGCGGTCGTGCCGGTCGGGGCCGGTCCGGCCGATCAGCAGCTGGGTCTGGACGGCGCCGGGGCGGTCCACGATCACCACGCGGCCGGTGTCGTCCGCGATCACCGGCGGGACGGGCCGCAGCTGGGCCGTGGAGCCGGTCCAGGTGCCCAGCGTGTCGCCGAGCAGCGCGTCGAGGTCGACGCCGGTGAGGTCGCCGACGACCACCACGGTCGCCGTGGCCGGGCGGACATGCCGGTCGTAGAAGGCGCGTACGGCCTTGGAGTCGATGCCTGCGACGGTCTCCTCGGTGCCCTGGCGGGGGCGCGACATGCGGGAGTCGGCCGGGAACAGCTCCTTGGAGAGCTCCTTGGCGGCGCGGCGGGAGGGGTTGGCCAGCTCGTGCGGGATCTCGTCGAGCCGGTTGCGCACCAGGCGTTCGACCTCGCTGTCGGCGAAGGCGGGCGCCCGGAGCGCGTCGGCGATCAGGCCCAGGCCCTTGGCCAGCCGGGAGGCGGGGACCTCCAGGCTCAGGCGGACGCCCGGGTGGTCGGCGTGCGCGTCCAGGGTGGCGCCGCAGCGCTCCAGCTCGGCGGCGAACTCCTCGGCGGAGTGCTTGTCGGTGCCCTCGGAGAAGGCGCGCGCCATGATCGTGGCGACGCCGTCGAGGCCGGCCGGCTCGGCGTCCAGGGGCGCGTCGAGCAGCACTTCGACGGCGACGACCTGCTGGCCGGGGCGGTGGCAGCGCAGCACGGTCAGGCCGTTGCCGAGCGCGCTGCGCTCGGGGGCCGGGAAGGCCCACGGCTTGGCCTCGCCCGCCTGCGGCTGGGGGTGAAACTCCATCGTGGCGAGCTCGGTCACTTCGCCGCCTCCTCGATCTCGTCGCTGCCGGCGAGGGCAGCGGCTTCCTCCACGCCCTCGGCGCTCTCTTCCGTGGCGACGGGCTCGTAGACGAGCACCGCGCGGTTGTCCGGCCGCAGGCGGGCCTCGGCGACCTCCTGGACCTCCTCGGCCGTCACGTCCAGGACGCGCTGCACGGCCGTCAGGGCGAGCTGCGGGTCGCCGAACAGGACGGCGTAGCGGCACAGTTCGTCGGCGCGGCCGGCGACCGTGCCGAGCCGGTCCAGCCACTCGCGCTCCAGCTGGGCCTGGGCGCGCTCCATCTCCTCGGGGGTGGGGCCGTGCTCGGCGAACCGCGCCAGCTCCTCGTCGATGGCGGCCTCGATCACCGGCACCTCCACGTCGCCGGAGGCCTTCACGTCCAGCCAGCCGAGCGAGGGGGCCCCGGCCAGCCGCAGCAGGCCGAACCCGGCCGCCACGGCGGTGCGGTCGCGCCGCACCAGCCGGTTGTACAGGCGGGAGGACTCGCCGCCGCCGAGGACGGTGAGCGCCAGGTCGGCCGCGTCGCAGGCGCGGGTCCCGTCGTGGGGCAGCCGGTAGGCGGCCATCAGCGCACGCGCGGGGACCTCCTCCTCGACGACCTCGCGCAGCTCCTTGCCGATCACGTCGGGCAGGGAGCCGTCGCGGGGCTCGGGCTTGCCGTCGTGCGCGGGGATGGAGCCGAAGTACTTCTCGATCCAGGCCAGCGTCTGCTCGGGGTCGATGTCGCCGACCACGGAGAGCACCGCGTTGTTCGGCGCGTAGTAGGTGCGGAAGAACTGGCGGGCGTCCTCGAGGGTGGCCGCGTCCAGGTCCGCCATCGAGCCGATGGGCGTGTGGTGGTAGGGGTGGCCCTCCGGGTAGGCGAGGGCGGTCAGCTTCTCGAAGGCCGTGCCGTAGGGGACGTTGTCGTAGCGCTGGCGGCGCTCGTTCTTGACGACGTCCCGCTGGTTCTCCATGGACTCCTCGTCCAGGGCGGCGAGCAGGGAGCCCATGCGGTCGGCCTCCAGCCAGAGGGCGAGCTCCAGCTGGTGGGCGGGCATGGTCTCGAAGTAGTTGGTCCGCTCGAAGCTGGTCGTGCCGTTGAGGGAGCCGCCGGCCCCCTGGATCAGCTCGAAGTGTCCGTTGCCCTTCACCTGGGCGGAACCCTGGAACATCAGGTGCTCGAAAAGGTGAGCCAGGCCGGTGCGTCCCTTGACCTCGTGGCGTGAACCGACGTCGTACCAGAGGCACACCGCCGCCACAGGGGTCAGGTGGTCCTCGGAGAGCACCACGCGCAGACCGTTGGCCAGGCGGTGCTCGGTCGCTGTCAGGCCGCCGGAGCCTGCCTGGGCTGTGGCCGTGTGACCCATGGGCATGTACGTCCCTTCGATCGCGGAGGCGGTGCGTGCCGGACCGCCGTTTCTGCCGGTCCTGCCACTGTATGCAAGCGCGCGAGGAGCCGGTGGCGTTCCCGCGGCGGCGCGGATTCGCCCAGAGCGAGCAGCCCCGGGTGAGCGGTGGTGCGGAAGTGGCCGCCGGGGGCACCGGGACGGCTGAGCCAGGGACGTAGGGACGGCTGAGCCGGGGACGTAGGGACGGCTGAGCCGGGGGCACCGGGACGGCTGAGCCGGGGACGTAGGGACGGCTGAGCCGGTGCCGCGCGGACGCGCCCGCGGCCGGTGCGCGTACTCTTCTCGCGCCGCCGTCCCCGCTCGTGCCGGACGGCCTCAGACCGGGTCCTGCGTCCCGGTTGTCGGTACGGCGGTCCACAATGGTCCGCGACAGATCCGTCATACGCCCGAGTGACCAGAACAAGAGGAGCCGGCAGCGATGGCCCGCCGCAGCACGAAGACCCCGCCGCCCGACGAGCCGTACGAGGAGAAGATCCTCGACATCGACGTCGTCGACGAGATGCAGGGCTCCTTCCTCGAGTACGCGTACTCGGTCATCTACTCCCGCGCCCTGCCGGACGCGCGCGACGGTCTCAAGCCGGTGCACCGCCGCATCGTCTACCAGATGAACGAGATGGGGCTGCGCCCCGACCGCGGCTATGTGAAGTGCGCCCGCGTCGTCGGCGAGGTCATGGGCAAGCTGCACCCGCACGGTGACGCGTCGATCTACGACGCCCTGGTGCGCATGGCGCAGCCCTTCTCCATGCGGGTGCCGCTGGTGGACGGCCACGGCAACTTCGGTTCGCTGGGCAACGACGACCCGCCCGCCGCCATGCGGTACACCGAGTGCCGGATGACCGAGGCCACGGGCCTGATGACGGAGTCCATCGACGAGGACACCGTCGACTTCGCGCCCAACTACGACGGCCAGGAGCGCGAGCCGGTGGCGCTGCCTGCCGCCTTCCCGAACCTGCTGGTCAACGGCGCCTCGGGCATCGCCGTCGGCATGGCCACCAACATGCCGCCGCACAACCTGCGCGAGGTGATCGCGGCCGCCCGGCATCTGATCCGGCATCCGAACGCCGACCTCGACGCCCTGATGAAGCACGTCCCCGGCCCCGACCTGCCCACGGGCGGCCGGATCGTCGGCCTGTCCGGGATCCGCGACGCCTACGAGACGGGCCGCGGCAGCTTCAAGATCCGCGCCACGGTGAGCGTGGAGAACGTGACGCCGCGCCGCAAGGGCCTGGTCGTCACCGAGCTGCCGTTCACGGTCGGCCCGGAGAAGGTGATCGCCAAGATCAAGGACCTGGTCAACGCCAAGAAGCTGCAGGGCATCGCGGACGTCAAGGATCTCACCGACCGCGAGCACGGGCTGCGCCTGGTCATCGAGATCAAGAACGGCTTCGTGCCGGAGGCGGTCCTGGAGCAGCTGTACAAGCTGACGCCCATGGAGGAGTCCTTCGGCATCAACAACGTGGCCCTGGTGGACGGCCAGCCGCTCACCCTGGGCCTGAAGGAGCTGCTGGAGGTCTATCTCGACCACCGCTTCGACGTGGTGCGCCGCCGCTCGGAGTTCCGCCGCGGCAAGAAGCGGGACCGGCTGCACCTGGTCGAGGGCCTGCTCACCGCCCTGGTGGACATCGACGAGGTCATCCGCCTGATCCGCTCCAGCGAGAACTCCGCGCAGGCCAAGGAGCGCCTGATCGAGCGGTTCGGGCTGAGCGACGTCCAGACCCAGTACATCCTCGACACGCCCCTGCGCCGCCTGACCAAGTACGACCGGATCGAGCTGGAGGCGGAGAAGGAGCGGCTGACCGCGGAGATCGAGGAGCTGACCCGGATCCTGGAGTCGGACGCGGAGCTGCGCAAGCTGGTCTCGGCGGAACTGGCCGCGGTGGCGAAGAAGTTCGGCGACGACCGGCGCACCCTGCTGCTGGAGTCGGCCGCGACCCCGTCCGCCTCGGTGCCGCTGCAGGTGGCGGACGACCCGTGCCGGGTGCTGCTGTCCTCGACCGGCCTGCTGGCCCGCACGGCGAACGACCGGCCGTTCCCGGCGGACGCGGGCGCCAAGCGGGTCAAGCACGACGTGATCGTCTCGGCGGTGCCGGCCACCGCGCGCGGCGAGGTCGGTGTGGTCACCTCGGCGGGCCGTCTGCTCCGCCTCGACGTGGTCGATCTGCCGCAGCTGCCCGAGGACATGGCCACGCCGAACCTCTCCGGTGGGGCGCCGCTGGCGGAGTTCGTCTCCCTGGCGGACGACGAGGAGGTGCTGTGCCTGACCACCCTCGACGAGTCCTCGCCGGGCCTGGCGCTCGGCACGGAACAGGGCGTGGTCAAGCGCGTGGTGCCCGATTACCCGGCCAACAAGGACGAGCTGGAGGTCATCACCCTCAAGGAGGGCGACCGGGTCGTCGGCGCGGCCGAGCTGCGCACCGGTGAGGAGGACCTGGTCTTCATCACCGACGACGCCCAGCTGCTGCGGTTCCAGGCCTCCCAGGTGCGCCCGCAGGGCCGCCAGGCGAGCGGCGTGGCGGGCATCAAGCTCGGCCAGGGCGCGCGGGTCATCAGCTTCACCGCCGTCGACCCGTCCAAGGACGCGGTGGTGTTCACCGTCGCGGGCTCCCGCGGCACGCTGGACGACTCGGTGCAGACCACGGCCAAGCTGACCCCGTTCGACCAGTTCCCGCGCAAGGGCCGCGCCACCGGCGGTGTGCGCTGCCAGCGGTTCCTGAAGGGCGAGGACTGCCTCTCCCTGGCCTGGGCGGGCGCCGCCCCGGCCCGCGCGGCCCAGAAGAACGGCTCCCCGGTGGCCCTGCCGGAACTGGACCCCCGGCGCGACGGTTCGGGCACGTCGCTGGGCAAGACGGTCGCGGTGATCGCGGGACCTGTGCAGTAGGGCGTGCGCGCCGACCGAGGCGACGGGCGGACTGGCCGCACGGGCGAGCGATGGCTCTGTGGCGGCCGGTCCGGCCGATCAGTCCTCCTTGCCCTCAGGCCGGCTCGTCCGGTCCCGTCGGCTCCCAGTCGTCCGCGGGCTCCGGACCGGTCGCCTCCGGCGCCTGACCGTCCTCCGGCTCCTGGACGTATCGCAGCACGCCCCACATGCCGTGTTCGTCGGCCGGTGGGGCGTCGCTCGTGCACGCCTCCAGCTCCTTGCGGAGCTTCACCGTGTCGATGCCGGTCCCGATGAGCACGAGCTGGGTGAGCCGCTCCGCCCCGGCCGACCAGGGCTCGGGGTAGAAGCGCAGGAACCGCCCGACCGCGTGCACCTCGTAGCGGTTGCGGGCGTCGTACGGCCCGAAGTCGATGTATCCCTTGATCCGGTACAGCCCCTCGGGCCTGCTGTCCAGGAAGTCCATCGTCCGCCGCGGATCGAGGGGCTCGCCCGAGACGAACGTCAGGCTGTCGTACTCCGTGTGCAGATGCCCGGCGTGATCGTGCTCCTCGTCTTCCTGCCGGGGCAGGTCGTCGAAGGAAAGCTGGCCGATGCGCTCGGTGGCGGGACGGCAGTCGAAGAGGAACTCGGGGTCGATGCGGCCGTACGTGGCGGGCACCACGGGCGCACGATCGGTCAGCGAACGGACGAGCCCGAGGACCCGGTCCGGATCCGCCGCCCGGTCGAGCTTGTTCACCACGACGAGATCGGCGAGTGCGAGGTGGCGGTCGATCTCCGGGTGCCGGGCGCGGGTCTCGTCGAACTCGGCGGCGTCCACGACCTCCACCAGCCCGCCGTAGACGATGCCGGGGTACTCGCTGGCGAGCACCATCCTCACCAGCTCCTGCGGTTCGGCCAGGCCGCTGGCCTCGATCACGATCACGTCGATCCCGGCGGAGGGGCGGGCGAGCCGTTCGAGGTAGGTGTCGAGTTCGCTGCTGTCGACGGCGCAGCACAGGCAGCCGTTGCCGAGGGAGACGGTCGAGTCCCCGAGCGCCCCGGCCACGGCCATGGCGTCGATCTCGATCGCCCCGAAGTCGTTCACCAGGGCACCGATACGGCTGCCGCCGCTGTGGTGGAGAAGATGGTTGAGCAGCGTGGTCTTCCCGGAGCCGAGGAATCCGGTCAAGACCACGACCGGAATCTGCCGACCGCTGCTCCGCTCCACCACGCGACCCCTCTTCCACCTACGCGCACACCGGCGCCGAACCGGCGCAAAAACTTCAGGATTGACTGACGCCCCAGGATACGAGCCGTAAGAACAGCGGCCCAGTGAACGATTGTTAGCAGCATTTACTGGGCAGACGTTGGGCAAGGAGCCGGATTGTGCGACCCTCGCATCCATCCGTGCGCCTCCTCTCCGCCTTCCTGCCGATCAGAGCCGCTCGGCACCCTGGAAGGTGGCAAGCGCCGCCCATCGCTCGCCGGTCTTGCCCGCCCACCCTGCATCCGACGACCGGCGGACGGCCGCCTGATCGGGGGTTTTCGACATGGCCACACAGAATGTGGGGTTTCAGATGCTGCGCTCCGCCGCCGCGGGCGCTCTGCTCATGGCCGCGGGTGCACTCGCGGCCATCGCCGCCCAACGGCACGCCATGGAGGCGATGCGCCAGCGCGTGGAGGAACTGGAGGAGCAGGCGCGAGCGCAGCAGCGGTCCAACCTGGCCTGGCAGCAGCGCCAGCACTGGGAGTTGCTGAGCAAGGCGATGGACGACCCGGATCTGACCGAGGTCCTGGACATCTACGACACACCCGTCAGCCCCCAGCGGCGGCGCCAGTATCTTTTCGCCAACGCCCTCTACACGAACCTCCTCTGCTACCACCGCATCGGCAATCTCACCCGCGAGGAATTCTTCCAGCACGTACGGGCCATGTTCCAGAACCCGATCGTCCGGGAGTACTGGTACGCCACCCGGCATCTCAGGGCGAGTCTCACGGGGACCGAGGAGGCCGAGCTCGGCGCGCTCGTCGACCATCTGCTGCTGCAGCTCGAGGAGGCGGACACCGACGAGTGGTGGGTGGTCGGGGAACCGCCGCCCGCCGATGAGTGAACGATTCTCCACGCGCCGCCGGAACGGATCCGCGGCATGCCGCCCGATCAGGCGGCACCCGAAACGCTCCGCGGGCGCAGGCCGGCGACCGCCACCCCCACACCGGCCCGTTTCAGCGCCCCCGCCGCACGGGCCAGCCGCCCCGGCACGGATCACCTCATCCGCACCCGGGCATCAGGACGACTCACGCACCACCAGCTCTGTCGGCAGCGTCAACTGCTGCCGTTCCGCGCCCCGATGCGTGATGTCCGTGAGGATCCGGGCCATGGCCCGGCCCAGCTCCTCGACCGGCTGACGCACCGTCGTCAGCGGCGGGTTGGTGTCGGGCGAGGACGGAGTCCCCGAAGCCGACCACGGCGACATCCTCGGGCACCCGGCGCTTCTGCCCGCGCAGTTCGGCCAGCGCGCCCACCGCCATGAGGTCGGAGGCGGCGAACACCGCGTCCAGATCCGGCCGGCGTTCAAGCAGTGAACGCGTGGCGAGGCGGCCCCCGTCCTCGGTGAAGTCGGCGGCCTGTACCAGGGACTCGTCCGCCGGCAGCCCCGCCTCCTCGTGGGCGGCGCGCCAGCCGGCCAGGCGGCTCCGGCTGACGTCCATGTCCAGGGGGCCGGTGATGGTGGCGAGCCGGGTCCTGCCCCGGCGCAGCAGATGGCGCACCGCCTCGGTGGCTCCGCCGGCGTTGTCGCAGTTGACGTAACTGAGCTGCTCGCTCGCGTCGCGGCGGCCGGCCAGCACGGTGGGCAGGCCCAACTCCTCGAGCCTGGCGGGCAGCGGGTCCTCGGAGTGCACGGAGACCAGCAGCACTCCGTCCACCCGGCGCTCCGCCATCGACTCGGTGAGACGGTCGCGTTCGGCCCGGTCGCGGACCAGCATCAGCTGCAGCTGGGTGCCGCTCTCGGCCAGGGCGCCGCTCACACCGCGGATCAGCGCGGTGAAGAACGGTTCCGAGCCGAGGCGGCTCTCCGACTCCGGAATCACCAGGGCCACGGCGTTGGTGCGGTTGGTCACCAGGCCGCGGGCGACCGAGTCCGGGACGTAGTTCAGCTCTTTGATCGCCGCCGGGACGCGGGCGCCCGCGCCTCGGCGCTCACCAGGTCGGAGCCGTTGACCACGCGGGAGACCGTGGTACGGCCCACGCCGGCGCGGGCTTCGGCGCCGTCTACGTGGACTACCCGAACGGCACCCGCATCCCCAAGGCCAGTGCACGCTGGTACTCCGACGTGGCGCGGACCGGTGTGCTGCCCGGCGACTGACCGCTGGCCACCGGGACGGGACCGCCCTCGCCGGGCGGTCCCGGCGCCATCGGCAACAGCCCTCAGGCGTCCGGGATGTCGGCCTTCGCCCTGACGAGGGTCTCCCGGGTGATCACCACGATGCGCTCGTAGTCGGCGCGGGCGGCGTCGGCGGGCAGATCGGCCTCCAGTGAGTCAGTCATGTCCGTGCCGATGACCGCGAAGTTCCCGTTCGCCAGCTCGAAGATGTCTGGACACGTCCCACCCGTGGTGCTTCCCCGGAAGCGGGGAGCGACACCGAGGCGGCGGATGATCTGACTCACTGTAGATGTTCCTCTGCTCTCAAGGCACGAGCGTCTCGCCATGCTGCGGTCGCCCTGGGGGCAATCATGGACCCCACCAGGCACACACGCTGGTTGGCGCGCCGCGCGAGCACGCCCACATCCCCCCTTGTTGTCAACGAGAACAAGGGGGCTGAGACTTGACGAATCTTAGGGTCCCTTCGCAGGTGTTCGCCCCCACTCCGGGCAGAGAACATCGCCCCCGCCGCGCATAACGATCGTTCGCCGAGACGAAACGGTTGTTTGAACGCCATGGGTTCGCCGCGTACTGTGCGATCGACACGTCACACACCCGGGAGCGGATCGGTGGAGCACCCACTGGCTGAGACACTCCGGCGGCTGAGGGCGCACGTCGGAGAGGACGGCCTCGATCCCGCGGACCTGGCTGTACGGACGGCCCTTCCCGAGCACGTGGTGCGCGCTCTGCTGCGCGGCGAGGAGGGACCTGCCGACACGGTGGAGGAACGCGTCTGCGAGCGCATCAGGACGCTCGCCGAGGCCCATGTGGTCCGCACCGGCAGGAGGCCCGCGGATCTGGTCTCCGAGATCGCGGCCCGCCTCGGCATCTCCCAGGTCTGGGCCCGCAGACTGCTCAAGGGCGAGAAGCTGCCCAACGTGCCGCTCCTGCACGGTCTCGCCGACTTCTTCGACGTCGACGGAGGAGAGGTCTTCTTCACCGCACCCGCGGCCGACGCGCTGAACCGGACCCTGCTGCCGCTGCTGGAGAAGTACGAGAACCCCGCGGCCGACCCGGTCCAGGCCCTGCTGCGGAAGTACGGCGTGCGGGCCGCCGACCTGCGCTCGCACGGCTGTCTGACGCCCGAGCAGTTCGAGACGCTCCTCGAGGGTGTGATCAAGTCCGTCCTGCCACCGGAGGGAGGCACCGCACGTTGAGCACCCGATTAATGAAGTCCCTGCTCGCCGCGCTCGGGAAGGAGGCGAGCAGGTTCGTACAACGGCCGGCGGAACCGCGGGTCGTCATGGGTGCGTTCTGCCAGGCGATGAGCGCACGAACGGGCCGCCCGATCCAGCTGCTGTTCCGTGCCTTCCCGGCGGACATACCCGTCTCGGGCATGCGCCTCGACCTCGGGGAGCGCACGATCATCGTGGTCGAGAAGAACACGGTCCCCGAGGCACAACTGGTGATCCTCGGGCACGAGTTGTGGCACGAGGAGCAGGGCGACTGCGGGCATCACGTCGCCGGGATGCCCGCTGCGGCGCGCGCCCTCACCGACCAGCCCTCCGACGCGGTCCAGCGGGCGGTGGGGCGGATTCTCACCACCGCGGAAGTACCCCGCGAGGCCCTGCTGGCCGTGGCCGCCCGCGCCGGGTCCGTTGACGACCACGAAGTCACCGCCGAGACCTTCGGGCTGCTGTTCGGCCGTGAGGTGCGCACCTGGATGACGGGGCGCTACGCACAGGATCCCGTCAATCCCACCACCGTCGAGGGCAGGCTCAATCTGTCGCTGCTCGGCCGGGGCGGGCGCATCATCCGATGAGCCCCCGCATCCACATCCCCTACACGGTCCCGACGCTGCTCCTGGCGCTGGCGCTGCTCTGCAAGTTCCCCACGCTGCTGCGGGCCTGGCGCGACCCTCACGTCCGGGCGACGACCGCACTGCTCGCCTGCGCCACGGCCGTCCTCGTCGTCATCACCCCGGTCAACATCCACCGGCGCCCGCAACCCCCGCGCCATGACGGCTCTCCTCGACGTCATGAGCCTGGAGAAGCCGCCGACCCGCTTCCTCTCCCAGGACATGCTCGTCCCCATGCTGTTCGGCCCGAGGAAGCCGCTCCTGCAGGGCCCACCGCTCGCCGAGCACGAACGGAAGTCGGCCGTCTCCTGACCCGGGTACCGCTCCTCGGGGCCGCCCCGGGCCGGGACACGGTGGGGTGCCACAGCGCGCCGGAACCAGTCAGGTTAGGCTCACCTCTGTGAGTACGTGCTCAACCGTCTCCCACGAGCTCGACGAGCCCGTCGCGGGAACCGCGGCGACCGCGAGGACCTGGCTGCTGCTGGAGCAGCCCGGCCCCTGGGGTGCCAAGGCGCTGACGTCGAGCCATCTCGACCCGGCTCTGGGCCGGGCCCTGGAGGCGGCCGCGCAGGGCACCAGGGTGCGCATCGCGCTGATCCGCCACCCGGGGCGGCACGCGGACTTCCACACACCTGCCACCCGCCAGGTGTATGCGGCCCACATCGTTCCGGGGAACGTATGGCTGCACTCCGCCACCACCACGGACCCCGGGCAGCTCCTCGGCCTCGACTTCGCCGCGCTCGGCAGGGGCGAGCACGCCACCTTCGGCTCGGCGCTGGGCGGCCGGCCGCACGAGGGCGACCCGCTGGCCCTCGTCTGCACCAACGGCAAGCGCGACCGCTGCTGCGCACTGCTCGGGCGTCCGCTGGCGGCCGAGCTCGTCTCCTCCGGCGTCGAGGGGGTCTGGGAGGTGACGCATCTCGGCGGGCACCGCTTCTCGCCGACGGTGCTGGTGCTGCCGTACGGCTACGCGTACGGCAGGGCCGAGGCGCACGCCGTCAAGGAGGTCCTGCACGCGGCGCGGGAGGGCAGGGTCGTGGTGGACGGCTGCCGCGGGAGCTCCGCCTGGGAGCGTCCCGGCCAGGCGGCGGAGCTGGCCGTGCGCGAGGCGGCGGGCGAGTACGCGGCGGAGGCGCTGCGCGTGGTGCGGACGGACGGCGCGGCTCCGCGCTGGCAGGTGACCGTCGCCCACGCCGACGGCCGCCGGTGGCTCGTCGAGGTGGCCCAGGGGGCGTCCCTGCCGCCGCGCCCGGAGAGCTGCGGCTCGGTGCTGGGCTCGCCCGCGCGCATGGACGTGGTCGCGCTGCACGAGGTGACGATGGCGGCACTGGCGAGCTGAGCAGGGGCGGCGGCCGCTCGCGGTCGGCATGCGACGTCGTACGAGATCCACGCCACACCCCTACGGCGCGCCGCGCCCGCGCACGTACCGTCATGGGCATGAGCGCCACTCCCCCCGCCCGCCGACTGCGTCTGGGACTGCCCCGGCGGGTTTTCTCGCAGGTGCTGCTGATGCAGCTGGCGATCGCCGCGGGAGTCGCGGTGCTGGCGACCGGGCTGTTTCTCGCGCCGCTCGGCGATCAGCTGGACGACCAGGCCATGCGCCGCGCGCTGGCGATCGCGCAGACCACGGCCCAGCAGGACCGGATCGCCGAGGACCTGCGCAGCACTCCCCCGTCGCCGGACGGGCCGGTGCAGCAGGAGGCGGAGCGGATCCGCAAGACCACCGGGGCCGAGTACGTGGTGGTGATGGACAAGCGCGGGGTGCGCTGGTCGCACACCGACCCGCGCAGGATCGGCGGGCATGTCTCGACCGACCCGGGCAGGGCCCTGGCCGGCCACGAGGTCATGGAGATCGACGAGGGCACCCTGGGGCGCTCCGCACGGGGCAAGGTGCCGCTGCGCGACGACAGCGGCGAGATCGTCGGGGCCGTCTCGGTCGGCATCGCCTACGACAGTGTGCGGGCCCGCCTCATCCAGGCGATCCCGGGGCTGCTCGCCTATGCGGGCAGTGCGCTGGCCGTCGGCGCGCTCGCCGCGTGGCTGATCTCCCGGCGGGTGCAGCGGCAGACCCGGGACCTCGCCTTCTCGGACATCGCGGCCCTGCTGGCCGAGCGGGAGGCCATGCTGCACGGCATCCGGGAGGGCGTGGTCGCCCTCGACCGCGCCGGGCGCATCCGCCTGCTGAACGACGAGGCCCAGCGGCTGCTGGACATCGGCGGCGAGGCCGTGGGCCGCACCCCGGACGAGGCGCTCGGCGCGGGCCGCACGGCCGATGTGCTGGCGGGCCGGGTGACGGGCACCGATCTGCTGACGGTGAGCGGGCAGCGCGTGCTGGTGGCGAACCGGATGCCGACCGACGACGGCGGCGCGGTGGCCACCCTGCGCGACCGCACGGAGCTGGACCAGCTGGGCCGGGAGCTGGACTCCACCCGTGGTCTGATCGACGCGCTGCGCGCCCAGGACCACGAGCACGCCAACCGCATGCACACCCTGCTGGGGCTGCTCGAGCTGGAGATGTACGAGGAGGCGGTGGAGTTCGTCGGCGAGGTCGTCGGGGATCACCGGGCCACCGCCGAGCAGGTCACCGAGAGGATCCGTGACCCGCTGCTCGCCGCGCTGCTGGTGGGCAAGGCGACGGTCGCCGCCGAGCGGGGTGTGGCCCTGAACGTCTCGGACGGCACCCGGCTGCCGGACCGGCTGATCGACCCCAGGGGGCTGGTGACGGTCGTGGGCAACCTGGTGGACAACGCCCTGGACGCCACGGCGGGCACTCCGGGGACGCGTGTGGAGGTCGAGCTGCGCACCGAGGGGCGAACGGTGGTGCTCGTGGTGCGCGACACCGGGCCCGGAATCGCGCCCGAGCAGCGCGAGGTGGTGTTCACCGAGGGCTGGTCCACCAAGCGGGCGCCGGAGCACCGCGAACGCGGCATCGGACTGTCCCTGGTGCGCAGGTTCGCCGAGCGCCAGGGCGGCAGCGCGACCGTGGGCGAGGCACCCGGCGGCGGTGCCGAGTTCACCGTGGTCCTGCCGGAGGCGCTGACGGACACCGGGCCGCGGCCCGCCCTGTCCGGCACGGCGGGCCCGGGGGCCGCCGAGGAGGAGCCGCGATGATCGAGGTCCTGGTGGTGGACGACGATGTCCGGGTGGCGCGGGTCAACGCCGCCTGTGTCGAGAAGGTCCCGGGCTTCCATGTCGCCGGGCTCGCGCACACTGCCGCCGAGGCGCTCGGCGGACTCGAGCGGCGGCCCGCCCCGGACTTGGTGCTGATGGACCACTATCTGCCGGACGACACGGGGCTGGCGGTCGTGCGGGAGATGCGCCGGCGCGGCCACCAGACCGACGTGATCATGGTGACGGCGGCGCGGGACGTGTCCACCGTGCAGGCGGCGATGCGGCACGGTGCGCTGCAGTACCTGGTCAAGCCGTTCGCCTTCGCGGGGCTGCGCGCCAAGCTGGAGGCGTACGCGGAGCTGCGGCGGACGCTGGACGGCGGCGGTGAGGCGGAGCAGGCGGAGGTGGACCGCATCTTCGGTGCCCTGTCGGCCTCCGCGGAGCCCCAGCTGCCCAAGGGGCACTCGCCGACGACCGCCGACCTGGTGCGGCGGTCGCTGATGAACGCCGAGGGCCCGCTGTCCGCCCAGGAGATCGCCGAACGCACCGGGTGAGCCGGCAGACCGCGCAGCGCTGTCTGAAGCTGCTGGAGCGCACCGGCCGGGCCGTGCTGACGCTGAAGTACGGCGACGCGGGCCGCCCGGAACACCGTTATGTGTGGGCGACCCGCGCCTCAGGGCACGGCCCATAGGGACGGGGGAAGGAACCGTGCCCTCCCTACATACGGACTGGGGCGCCGTGCGTCTCCATGACGTGCCGGTCCTCACACCGGGCCGGGCGCCCCGGTCACCTGCCGTTCCTCACACCGGGCCGCCGGTGCCCCGGTCATCTGCCGTTCCTCACACCGGGCCGGTGCCCCGGTCACCTGCCGTTCCTCACTCCGCGCCCGGCGCCCGGTCACGCACCCGGTGCTCACACCGCGCCGGCCCCGGTCAGGGAGCGCACCTCGGTCTCCGCGTGGCGTGCCGCGTCCGGTTCCTCGTCGGAGGTGACGGTGCCGAGCCAACCGGCGAGGAAGCCGAGCGGGATGGAGACCAGACCCGGGTTCTGCAGCGGGAACAGCTGGAAGTCGACGCCGGGGAAGAGGGATTCGGGACTGCCGGAGACCACCGGGGAGAGCAGGACCAGCAGCACCGAGGGGACGAGGCCGCCGTAGACGGCCCAGACGGCGCCCCGGGTGGTGAAGCCGCGCCAGAACAGGGAGTACAGCAGCACGGGCAGGTTGGCGGAGGCGGCGACCGCGAAGGCGAGGCCGACCAGGAAGGCGACGTTGAGGTCGCGGGCCAGCAGGCCGAGGGCGATGGCGACCGCGCCGATGGCCACGGCGGCGGCCTTGGCCACGGCGACCTCGCCGCGCTGCTTTCCGCCGGGGCGGCGCAGCGTGGCGTACAGGTCGTGGGCGACGGACGCCGAGGAGGCGAGGGTGATGCCGGCGACCACGGCGAGGATGGTGGCGAAGGCGACCGCCGCGACGATCGCGAAGAGGACCGTTCCGCCGGTGGAGCCGGCACCGCCGCCGAGGTCGAGGGCGAGCAGCGGCACCGCGGTGTTGCCGGAGGCGTGCGAAGTGCGGACGGTGCCGCTGCCGACGATGGCGGCGGCGCCGAAGCCGAGCACGATGGTCATCAGGTAGAACCCGCCGATGAGTCCGATCGCCCAGATCACCGACCGGCGGGCGGCCCGCGCGGTGGGCACGGTGTAGAAGCGGGACAGGATGTGCGGCAGTCCGGCCGTGCCCAGCACCAGGGCGAGGCCGAGGCTGATGAAGTCGAAGCGGGCGGTCCAGTCGCCGCCGTAGGACAGGCCGGGGGCCAGGAAGGCCTCGCCGTGGCCGCTGCGTTCGGCGGCGGTGGTGAGCAGGCGGTTGATGTCGCCGTGGAAGCGCAGCAGTACGCCCACGGTGAGCGCGACGGTGCCGCCGAGCAGCAGGACCGCCTTGACGATCTGGATCCAGGTGGTGGCCCGCATGCCGCCCAGCGACACATAGATCACCATGAGCGCTCCGACGCCGATGACGGTCCAGGCGCGGGCCGCCTCGCTGGTGCCGCCGAGCAGCAGCGCGACCAGGCTGCCGGCGCCCACCATCTGCGCCACCAGGTAGAGCACGGACACGGTGATCGAGGAGGTGCCGGCGGCGATCCGCACCGGCCGCTCCCGCATGCGGGACGCGACGACGTCGGCGAGGGTGAACCGGCCGCAGTTGCGCACCAGCTCGGCGACGAGGAAGAGCACGACCAGCCAGGCCACCAGGAAGCCCACGGAGTAGAGCATCCCGTCGTAGCCGACCAGGGCGATGAGTCCGGAGATGCCGAGGAAGGAGGCGGCGGACATGTAGTCGCCCGCGATGGCAAAACCATTCTCCATCGGGGTGAAGAGCCGCCCGCCCGCGTAGAACTCCTCCGCCGAGCCCTGCCGGTGCCGGCTCACCCAGGTGGTGATGGCGAGGGTGATCGCGACGAACGCGCTGAACAGCAGCAGGGCCAGGGTCTGGTGGTCACCCGTCATGCGGCACCGCCTCTGGAGCGCGACAGCTCCTGGGTGTCCCAGCGCAGGTCCAGCGCGGCCCGGTCCCGGCGGAGCCTGGCGTGGCGGGCGTAGGCCCAGGTCAGCAGGAAGGTGGTGAGGAACTGTCCGAGTCCGGCCAGCATGGCCACGTTGACCGCTCCGGTGACCTGCCGGGCCATCAGCTCCGGCGCGGTGGTGGCGGTGACGACATACGCCACGTACCACAGGAGGAAGGCGACGACTCCGGGGACGACGAATCTGCGGTAGCGGCTGCGGACCTCCTGGAAGGCCGCGCTGCGCTGGACCTGGAGATACACGTCGGCGGGGTCGGCGGCGGCCGCGTCCCCCGCCCGTGCGGCGGGCACCGGCGCGGGCTGCTCGGCGGACTCGCCCCAGCCCGCGGCGAGGGCGTCGTACCACGGGTCCTCGTACTCGGCGTCCCGTGAACGAACGCCGGGCCGTCCATTGCTTGACTGCATGCCCAAGGATGGACAGAACGGGAAGATCCCTGACTCTTCTTCCCCGGCGCCTTCACCCCATCAGGTGACACGTCGTGCTGGTCACGGGGCCGTTGCGCCCGGCAACGGCCCCGGGCGGCGGTCAGGCGTCGATGCGCGAGCGGTCCAGCGTGGCGGCCGAGCTGGAGATGAACTCCTTGCGCGGGGCGACCTCGTTGCCCATGAGGAGCTCGAAGACCTTCTCGGCGGCCTCCAGATCGGTGAGGTTGATCCGGCGCAGCGTGCGGTGGCGCGGGTCCATGGTGGTCTCGGCCAGCTGGTCGGCGTCCATCTCGCCGAGGCCCTTGTAGCGCTGGATGGAGTCCTTGTAGCGGATGCCCTTGCTCTGGAACTCCATGAGCTTGTCGCGCAGTTCCCGGTCCGAGTACGTGTACACGTACTTGTCCTGGCCCTTCTTGGGCTGGACGATCTCGATCCGGTGCAGCGGCGGCACTGCGGCGAACACCCGGCCGGCCTCGACCATCGGGCGCATGTAGCGGTGGAACAGCGTCAGCAGCAGGGTGCGGATGTGGGAGCCGTCCACATCGGCGTCGGTCATCATGATGATCTTGCCGTAGCGGGCCGCGTCGATGTCGAAGGTCCGCCCGGAGCCGGCTCCTATGACCTGGATGATCGCGCCGCACTCGGCGTTCTTCAGCATGTCCGTGACGGACGACTTCTGGACATTGAGGATCTTGCCCCGGATCGGCAGCAGCGCCTGGAACTCGGAGTTCCGGGCGAGCTTGGCCGTGCCGAGCGCGGAGTCGCCCTCGACGATGAACAGCTCGCTGCGGTCGACGTCGTCGCTGCGGCAGTCGGCGAGCTTGGCCGGCAGCGAGGAGGACTCCAGGGCCGTCTTGCGGCGCTGGGCGTCCTTGTGCTGGCGGGCCGCGATGCGGGTGCGGGCCGCGGCGACGGCCTTCTCCAGGACGGCCCGGGCCTGCTGGGCGGCGTCCCGCTTGCTGGAGGTCAGGAACGCCTTGAGTTCCTTGGAGACCACATTGTTCACGATGCGGCGGGCCGCGGAGGTGCCGAGGACCTCCTTGGTCTGACCTTCGAACTGCGGCTCGGCGAGGCGCACGGTGACGACCGCGGTGAGGCCCTCCAGGGCGTCGTCCTTGACGATGTCGTCCTCGGCGACGCGCAGCAGCTTCTTGGCCCGCAGCACCTCGTTCAGCGTCTTGGTGACGGCCTGCTCGAAGCCGGCGACATGGGTGCCGCCCTTGGGGGTGGCGATGATGTTGACGAAGGACTTGACGGTGGTGTCGTAGCCGGTGCCCCAGCGCAGCGCCACGTCCACGCCGAGTTCGCGGGTGACCTCGGTGGGAATCATCTGGCCGCGCTCGTCGAGCACCGGGACGGTCTCCTTGAAGGTGCCCTGGCCGGTGAAGCGGAGGGTGTCGCAGATGGGCTTGTCAGAGGCCAGGAACTCACAGAAGTCCTTGATGCCGCCGTCGTAGCGGAAGGACTCCTCGCCCTTGCTGCCGCCCTCGCCGAGCCCGTACTCGTCGCGGACGACGATGGTCAGGCCGGGCACCAGGAAGGCGGTCTGGCGGGCGCGGGCGTGCAGGTTCTCCAGGGAGAGCTTGGCGTCCTTGAGGAAGATCTGCCGGTCGGCCCAGTAGCGCACACGGGTGCCGGTGCGGCTCTTGGGGATCTTCTTGATCTTGCGCAGCCCGCTCTTGGCCTCGAACTTCGCGTCCGGCCCGGGGCCGGAGAACTCTCCGGGCACGCCCCGGCGGAAGCTGATGGCATGGGTGTGCCCGCCGCGGTCCACCTCGACGTCCAGGCGGGCGGAGAGGGCGTTGACCACGGAGGCGCCGACGCCGTGCAGACCGCCGGAGGCCGCGTAGGAACCGCCGCCGAACTTGCCGCCGGCGTGCAGCTTGGTCATCACGACCTCGACGCCGGACAGGCCGGTCTTGGGCTCGGCGTCCACGGGGATGCCGCGGCCGTTGTCCCGGACCTCCACCGAGCCGTCGTCGTGCAGGATCACCTCGATGCGGTCGCAGTATCCGCCGAGGGCCTCGTCCACGGAGTTGTCGATGATCTCCCAGAGGCAGTGCATCAGACCGCGGCTGTCGGTGGATCCGATGTACATGCCAGGGCGCTTCCGCACGGCCTCGAGCCCCTCGAGGACGAGCAGGTGCCGCGCGGTGTAGTTGGAACCGTCGCGGTCTGCTCCTGCCAGCAGCGCTGTGGACGGCACGGACGTCTCGGCGGTCACGCGGTTCGCTCCTCGCTGAATTTCAGTTGGGGCCCTCGTGGGTAAGGGCACCGCTTCAGTCACCGGTAGGAGGGTACCGAGGCCTGGTAGAGCCGTTGTAACGCCACCCTCGACTGACCACAGCATAGTCCCGAGTCGTATACTTGTTCGATCCCTCGATGGAGTGAAGCACACATCACGTTCCCTTCCAGGCATGAACCATTTAGGCTCCGGGCACGTCCTCCTGAACAACCGGCAACCCAGCCGGGAGGGCCGACCACCGAATACGACGCGAATCCGTACGACACAGAGACACGCAATACGGCACATTCGCCGCCAACCGGCAACAGCCAGCCGTCTCGGAAGATTTTTTTCGAGAGAAAGCCACGAGCGGGAACGTTTTGGGGCTGGTTGGATGTTGACCCTGGTACGACAGCTCGTCGAGCTAGAGAAGAGGCGACGTGACTACTGTTCTGACTTCCGCGAGCCCGCTGACGGCCGCCGACCGCTGCGACCGCTGCGGCGCCCAGGCCTACCTGCGCGTCGTCCTGCTGAGCGGCGGAGAACTGCTCTTCTGCGCCCACCACGGTCGCAAGTTCGAGCCGGAACTCAAGAAGATCGCCGCTGAGATACAGGACGAGACGGAGCGGCTCACCGCCCCGAGCAACGCCTCCGACGAAGACCGCTGACATCACGCGTACGACGACGAGCAGCCCGGCACAGGCCGGCGCACGGGCGGCCGCCTCCGACCCTACGGAGGCGGCCGCCCGTGTCACACGCTCGTCCCCCTGACGCCCTCGAGGCGGTCGCCGTACGCCTTCAGGGCTGCGGAGCCCTCTGAGGGCCCTTTGTGAGGTCTGCCGTCGTTCCTCGCCGTGCCGGCACCTGCCCCGCTGCTGTGGGGCCTCACCCCCAGCCGAGCGTGCGCAGGACGTGGGAGATGCGGGTGTAGACGCCCGGGCTCCCGGCCCAGCCGCAGCCGCTCCCCCAGGACACCAGCCCTATCAGCCGTCCCTGCGCCACCAGCGGCCCCCCGCTGTCCCCCTGACAGGCGTCCCGGCCGCCCTTCTCCTCACCGGCGCAGAGCATCATCTCGGCGTGATACCTGCCGCTGACCCCGCCCGGGTACGCCGTCTCGCACAGGGCGTCCGGCAGAACGTGCACCCGTGCCGCGTGCAGGCTGCCCGCATAGCTGCCGCCGCCCGTGGTGTCCCCCCATCCGTAGACCGTCGCGGGCGTGTGCGCCCGGTACGCCGGGTCGCCCGCGCGGGCCATCCCTATGACGGATTCGGAGGGCAGCTTCTCGGCCAGGGTGAGCACCGCGAAGTCACCCGAGCTGCCGACCCCGTCGTAGCCGGGATTCACCCACACCGAGCTCACGGGTATCTCCCGGCCCTTGTCCGACAGCAGCTCGGTGCGCCCGGCTATGACCCTGAGGTCCCGGATCTGCGTGGGCTTCGCGCCGAGGACGTTCTCGTCCATGCAGTGGGCCGCGGTGAGCACGGCACTCGGGCCGACCGCCACTCCCCCGCAGAACTGGCCTGCGCGCGTACCTCCGAACAGGTCACGACTGGCCAGCGCGACCGTCCACGGGCTCTGAGAGACGTCGACCGGGAACCCCCCGACGACGATGCTGTCGGCGGCAGCCGGAGAGGCCGAGGCCAGCGGCGTCGTGGCCGCGGCGGCTGCGAGTACCAAGGGCCGGACCAGGGCCCGGGCAAGACGACGTCGCATGCACACTCCTCACACTGGGGTGGTCATTGGACACCCAGCGTGATCCACCGTGCCCGGCCCCGCACCCGCGCGAGGGCACGACGAAGGCCCGGCAGCCCCGCCCGAACGGGGTCTGCCGGGCCTTGAGTCGTTGCGAGCGACCGGTGACCGGTCGCCGGCCGGTCGAGGCAGCCGCGGTCGGTGACTAGTCGAGGTAGTCGCGCAGCACCTGCGAGCGCGAGGGGTGGCGCAGCTTCGACATCGTCTTCGACTCGATCTGGCGGATGCGCTCACGCGTCACGCCGTACACCTTGCCGATCTCGTCGAGGGTCTTCGGCTGACCGTCGGTGAGACCGAAGCGCATGGAGACGACGCCCGCCTCGCGCTCGGACAGGGTGTCGAGCACCGAGTGCAGCTGCTCCTGCAGCAGCGTGAAGCTCACCGCGTCGGCCGGGACGACGGCCTCGGAGTCCTCGATGAGGTCACCGAACTCGCTGTCGCCGTCCTCGCCCAGCGGGGTGTGCAGGGAGATCGGCTCGCGGCCGTACTTCTGGACCTCGATGACCTTCTCCGGGGTCATGTCGAGCTCCTTGGCCAGCTCCTCCGGGGTGGGCTCGCGGCCCAGGTCCTGGAGCATCTGGCGCTGCACACGGGCGAGCTTGTTGATGACCTCGACCATGTGCACCGGGATACGGATGGTGCGGGCCTGGTCGGCCATCGCGCGGGTGATCGCCTGACGGATCCACCAGGTGGCGTACGTGGAGAACTTGTAGCCCTTGGTGTAGTCGAACTTCTCGACCGCGCGGATCAGACCGAGGTTGCCCTCCTGGATCAGGTCCAGGAAGAGCATGCCGCGGCCGGTGTAGCGCTTGGCCAGGGAGACCACCAGTCGGAGGTTGGCCTCCAGCAGGTGGTTCTTGGCGCGGCGGCCGTCCTCGGCGATGATCTCGAGCTCCTGCTTGAGCTTCGGCGCCAGCTTGTCGGAGTTGGCCAGCTTGTCCTCGGCGAACAGACCCGCCTCGATGCGCTTGGCCAGCTCGACCTCCTGCTCGGCGTTGAGCAGGGGGACCTTGCCGATCTGCTTGAGGTAGTCCTTGACCGGGTCGGCGGTGGCACCGGCGGCGGCGACCTGCTGGGCGGGCGCGTCGTCCTCGTCCTCGTCGGAGAGCACGAAGCCGGCGGTCTCGGCGCTCTCGGGCTCCTCGGCGACCTTGGTGTCCTCGAGGACCTCGTCGTCGACCAGCTCGACGTCGTCCTTCTTGGCCGCGGTCTTCTTGGCAGCCGTCTTCTTGGCCGCGGTCTTCTTGGTGGCCGCCTTCTTGGCGGTGGTCTTCTTGGCAGCCGTCTTCTTGGCGGGTGCCTTCTCCTCGGCGGCCGGCTCGGCGGACTCCGCCGCAGGCGTAGCGGTGGCGGTGGCCTTGCGGGTGGACGACGCCTTCGCCGCTACCGTCTTCTTGGTGGCGGTGCGCTTGGCCGGACTCTTCGCTGCGACGCTCTTTCGGGTCCGCTTGGGCTCTGCGGCACTGACCATCAGCGTCACACCCTCTTCCTCGAGGATCTGGTTGAGGCTGCGCAGTACGTTCTTCCACTGAGTGGCCGGAATCTGGTCAGCTTCGAAGGCCCGACGCACGTCATCGCCGGCGATCTGCCCCTCAGCCTTTCCCCGCTCAATGAGCGCCATGACAGAGACGGACTCGGCGATCTCCGGCGGGAGCGTACGGGATGTGCTGGCCGACACGAACAACCTCTCGGAACGTTGGAAAACGGCTTCCGGCTCTGCCCACCGTGGGCAGGAGCCGACCGCCGGCTTGGGGATGGGCCGACGGCGCGGGCGGGCACCGGGGAGAAGCACAGCGCCATGAACGGCGTCCGTATTCCCTCCGCGGCTGTCACCTCTTAGGTCATCGCGTTCCTTCCAGGAGCGTTACGCCCATTCCGCGTGGCCCGAGTCACATCCCATAAGCGCCCATCACTTGTCATAAGAGGACAATTACGGCCACTAGTGGTCGAGGCCGTCACGCCGCTGCGAGCGGGTGCGGTCCCGGAGCGGCCCGGCCGGCCGTCCCCGCGACGCTCGGCGCCCCGGTGCGCGGCGGTTTCCGGCCCGCGGGGTCGTCCCGCGCCTGCCCGGCTCATCCCTCGGTCACTTCACATCCAACCCCTACCCGCTGCCGGACACCCGACCCCTGTCCGCTTGTCCGTTTGCCCGCTGCGGGCTCCCCCTCACTGCCGGACCCCGCCGGATCGCCGAGGATCCCGCGGGGTCCGACAGGGGGGACGGCCCGGCATCCGGACGTTGCCACAGGAGGGGGATGGCAACGCCCGGCGGGACCGCAGGCGGAACGCGTCAGTGCTCGCGCGGAGCGGGCACCACGCGTTCCACGTCGGGGTGGACCGTGAGGAGCTGGCGCATGGCCGCCTCGGCCGCCGCGCCGTCGCCGCTGGCGAGGGCGTCGACGATCCGGCCGTGGTGCGCCACCGAAATCTCGTTCGGCCGCTCGCAGCCGGTGACCGGACCGCCCGAGACCTGCAGCGCGGCGGAGACGATGCCGGACAGGTGCTCGAGCATGCGGTTGCCGGCGACCTGGATCAGCAGGGAGTGGAACTCGGAGTCGGCGCGCGCGAAGGTGAGCCCGTCGCTCTGGGTGACGGCGTGGCTCATGATGTCGACCATCGCGGACAGCCGCTGCTGCACGTCCTCGCGCCCGTGTCCGGCGGCCAGGCGGGCGGCCAGGGGCTCGATCGTCCAGCGCAGCTCGCTCAGCTCACGGCGCTGGTCGTCGCGCTGCGGCCCGAAGGCCCGCCACTCGATGATGTCCGGGTCCAGCAGGTTCCAGTCGCTGACGGGGCGCACCCGCGTGCCGACGTTGGGGCGGGCGCTGACCAGGCCCTTGGCCTCCAGGACGCGGAGCGACTCGCGGACGACGGTGCGGGAGACCTCGAAGCGCTGGCCGATCTCCTCGGGCACCAGGGGGCGGTCGGCGCCCAGGTCGCCCGAGACGATCATCTGTCCCAGCTGCTGGACGAGTTGGCCGTGCAGTCCGCGGCCGCGGCTGCCCGCGGCCCGCCGGCTCACCCGGCCCAGCTCCGGGTCCGCGCCGTCCCAGACGGGTGCCCCGCCGCGGTCGACGGCGGGCGCCTCCTCAAAGGGGTAGCGGTCGAGTTCGCCCGGGCTCGCGAGGCCGGAGTCTGCGGAGCGGGCGGCGGTCATCATGGTGTGCGCAAGGGTACTCACGCATCCTTTGTCGGCGCCGGTTCCAACTCCCTTGAGGGCTTTGGTGAAAAGCACACGAAAGGGTGATCGCTCACGCCGTCGCAATTGACGCCTTATCGGAAAGAAATGGGCTTTCCTCGGGGAGTTGTGCGCACGGGCGAACCGATATCGGCATTGACGGTCGTCATCGGACCCTGCTGCGCAGATTCGTGAGCAGAAATGCGCACAGCAGCGCGGCCACCGACAACGCCATTGCCCCACCCACGGGTTGAGCGACCAGCCGCAGAACGCCCTCGAGGTAGCGCTCCCCGCCGAAGGGCCACCCGAGCGGGAACAGTTCCCGCACCCGTGCCGGGAACCCGGCCGCCGCGCGCACCGGCGACCCCCGTGACATCCACTGCACGAGGGGCACCACGAGCAGCGGCACGGCGAGCACCGCGGCCAGCCCCGCCGTGGTGGACCGGAAGACCCCAGCGGCCAGCACCCCGGCCCAGGCGCAGCCGGTCACCAGCCCGAGCCAACTGGCACCGAGCACGAGCCAGTCGTCCGGCACCTCGACGAGCTCGCCCCCGTGGACGAGATAGAGCACCTCGGCGTCGCAGCCGACGGTCAGCACGGCGAGCAGCAGGGCGATCAGGGAAGCCACCAGGAGCTTGGCGGTCAGCAGCCCTAGCCGCCGGGGCACGGTGCCGCGGTCGGCCGCCAGGGCGGGGTGACGGAACTCGTCACCGAAGGCCAGCGCGCCGAGCAGCCCCGCCCCGAGCGCCGCGGGCGGCAACGGCAGCTCCCGCGGCCAGGCGGCCAGCAGCCGCGGCTGCGGGGTGTGCCCGAGCCGCGCCGAGAGCACGGCGGTGAGCACGGAGGCGATCAGGACCGCGGCCCCGATGCCGAATCCGGTGCCGATGCCGGTCGCCCGCCGGATCTCGTACCGCAGCGGCCGCAGCGGGCTGGGCGCGGGGCGGACGGTGATGGGGGGCGGGAGCTCGGAGAGCGCGGTCGGGGCGGGGGCGAGGGCTGGGGATGGATCGGGGGTGTCGCGGGCGCCCGGGGCGTCTTGGAGTGGGGTGCTGCTGGTGCTCGTGGGTGTGGGCGGAAGGGCGGCGGCTCGGGCAGGGGCTTCGGCGGTGAACCCGGCAGGTACGGAGGCGACGGCATCGGTTTCGGTGGCGGTGGCAGCCGTTTCGGGGGCGGCGGCAGCCGTTTCGGAGGTGATGGCGGTGGCAGCGGCGTGGACGGGGGTCGCGGCGGGGGCGTCGACCGGGGCAGTGGTGGCGGTGGCGACCGCACCGGTGGCTTCCTCAGTCACGGCATGGACGGGCGCCGGCTCGGACGTCTCGGGTGCGGCCGTTGCGCCCGGGCCCATGTCTCCGACCTCGTCCGCGAGTTGGTGCACCACGATGCCGTGCCGGAACGCCGTCTCGCCGACGGCGGCGCAGCTGCTGCCGTAGACGGAGAGACGGTTGCCGCCCTCCTGTACGACCTCGACCGAACGCCGCGCGGCGCGGGCCTCCTTGGTGAGCAGGACCGAGAGGCGGGCGGCGTGGGGGCTGCGCACCGCGACGCGGGGACGGAGCCGCGTACGCGCGAAGTCCGCGGTCGCCTGGTCGGCGACCACCCTCCCCTGCTCCAGGGTGATCACCCGGTCCGAGATCCGCGCCGCCTCCTTGGGGTCGGCCGTGGTGCACAGAACCGTGCCGCCCTGCTCCGCGTACGTCCGCACGACGCCGTACAGCCAGCGGTTCTCGCGGACGGAGAGGCCGTGCGCGAGATCGTCGAGGACCAGCGTGTGCGGGTCCGCCAGCAGTGCGCAGGCCAGGCCGAGCCGGCGGTTGAGGCCGCGGGAGAGGGTGCCGAGGCGTTCGTCGCGCAGGCTCACCAGGCCCATCGTCTCGAGCACTTCGTCGGCGCGGCGGGCGGGCAGTCCCGTGGCGGCGCACAGCATGCGCAGATGACCCCGCACGGTGCGGGCCGGGTGCCCCGGCACATCACCGAGCAGTACGCCGACCTCGCGAGCGGGGTGGTCGATGCGGTGCAGCGGGCGGCCTCTGAAGTAGGTGATGCCACGGCCGGGTTGCAGCTCGAGCATGAGTCGCAGCGCCGTCGTCTTGCCGGCGCCCGGTGCTCCGAGCAGCACGGTCACACGCCCCGCGGGCACCTCGAAGGAGACGTCGTCGACGGCGGGCGGCAGCTCTTTGCGGGGGTTGCTGGTCAATCCGATGGCCTGGATCATCCGAAGCAAGATAGCGCGCCAAATCGGATTTTTCGGGAATCACCGGGCCTGCCGGGGACGGCCTTGGGGTGCTCCCTGCCTGCCGGTGTGCGGGCCTTCGGGGCGGGACGCGTGTGTGGTGGCGTACGTGCATGTCCGCAGATGCGAAGCGGCCCTGACCGCTCAGAGCGGTGCCGTCACACCTCGGGGCGCAGCATCGGCGGATTGAGCAGGGTCGCTCCGCCGGCCCGGAAGAGCTGGGCGGGGCGGCCGCCCTGCCGGGTGGTCGTACCGCCGGTGGGCACGAGGAACCCGGGCGTCCCGGTCACCTTCCGATGGAAGTTGCGCGGGTCGAGGGCCACTCCCCAGACCGCCTCGTAGACCCGGCGCAGCTCGCCCACGGTGAACTCGGGCGGGCAGAAGGCGGTCGCCAGCGACGAGTACTCGATCTTGGAGCGGGCGCGCTCCACACCGTCGGCCAGGATCTGGGCGTGGTCGAAGGCCAGCGGCGCGACCGGCTCGCCGTCCCGGCCGTACCCGCCCTGCTGCAGCAGCTCATCGACCGGCGCCCAGCGCGCGTTGCTGGCGTCGCCCCCGGCGCGCGGCGCGGGCAGGTCCGGGGCGAGCACCAGATGCGCGACGCTGACCACACGCATCCGCGGGTCCCGCTTGGGGTCGCCGTAGGTGGCGAGCTGTTCGAGATGTGCCCCGTGGTCCTGAGTGGGGACGGCCGGGTCGTGGACCCGCAGCCCGGTCTCCTCGGCCAGCTCACGTGCCGCCGCCTGGGCCAGGTCCTCGTCGGCCCTCACGAAGCCGCCCGGCAGCGCCCAGCGCCCCTGGAACGGCGGCTCACCCCTGCGCACCGCCAGCGCACACAGGGAGTGACGGCGCACGGTCAGCACGACCAGGTCCACGGTGACGGCGAAGGGCGGAAAGGCTGACGGGTCGTAGGGCATGTCGCGATCATAGTCGTCTGCCTGACGATAAACACTCCCTTCGCCGGTCGCTTCCCTGGCTGATCGGCATCGGTCCGCCGTGACCCGGCCGGCGGTGGCCCGCAGCCGCTCGATCATGGCCCTGGCCAGGTCACGCTCCCAGTTGCAGTCCCTCCGCGGCCTCCTCGACCATGGCCATCCCGAGCCGGCTGACGCGTACGGAGAAGGGTGCGCCGGCCACCCGCAGTCCGGTGAGGACGATCTCGCCCAGTGGCGCGCTGGGCATCGGGCGGAGGGTGACCGTCCCGGCCGGGGCGTCCGGGCGGAGTCCCGCGAGGGTGGTGAGCAGCAGGACGCCCGCGGCGGCGGCCGTCGCGGCGGGGCGGCAGGCGGCCGGGTGCGGGAGCGGAGCGCTGTCCTCCGTGCGCCGCCGACCGGCATACATCTCGGGCAGCCGGTATCCGAACGCCTCCGCCGCTCCGAGCACGCCTCGCAGCAGCGAGGCCGCCTCGCGTTCGTGACCGGTGGCGGCGAGCCCGGCGACGGCGAGTGCCGTCTCGTGGACGCGCACGGCACCGGCGCGGTGGCCGAAGGGGTTGTGGCCCGGCTTGTTCGCGGCCAGTCCGCGCAGCCCCCACCCCGTATCCATCGCGGGGCTACCGAGGAGCCGGGCCAGGTGGTCGGTCTGCTGCTTGTCGCAGAGGCCCGGGGCGAGTTCGCCGCCGCCCAGCAGGCCGGTGTCGAGCAGGTGCACCGCCCAGCCGCCCAGGTGCGGCACGAGGGTGCCGTCGGGAGTGCGCGCCGCCGCAGGTCGTCCGCCGCCCGGGTCGTCGACCCGGAAGTCCTCGCGGAACGCCTGCCGCAGTGCGCCCGCCCACTGCCGGAGTGCGTCCCCGCCCGGTCTGCCGCAGGCGTCGAGGAGGTCGGCTCCGAGGACCGCAGCCCGATGGGCGTGGGCCTGCGTCTCGCTGCGGAGGGGGCCGTCCGGGCGTGGGTCGGGCAGGTAGACGCCGTCGCCCACCGTGTTCCGGAGCCAGGCCAGGCAGCGTTCGGCGGCGGGCAGCAGCTCCTGTGTCTCGCGCTCGGGCAGACCCCAGCGGCGGGCCTCGGCCAGCAGCACGGGGAACAGCAGGGTGGCCTCCGTGCCGGTGCAACTCGGTGGGAGATGCGGTCCCGCGTCGCGGCGGGGGCCGGGGATCATGCCGGACTGCGGACCGGGGCCGGTGATCTGGGTGCGGGCGAGGGAGCGCAGCGTGCCCGCGGCGAGGCCGGTGCCGAGAGGGAGCGCCATGCGCGCCGCGGCGAGTGCGTCCGCCGGTGCCGGCCCGCACCGCCAGGGCGCACCGGCCGCCGCACAGACGTCCGTGGGTCGCACGGGGTCCCGCAGCAGCAGCGCCCGGAGGTCCTCGATGCTCGTCCGCAGCAAGGCGGGGACCCGTGGGTCGTCCCCCGCTGCCCGGGCCGGCGCCAACGGACTGTGGGCCGCGTGGCTCACGGCGCGCAGGGGTGCCTCCCCCTGCATCCGCACCCGCAACTCGATGCCCGCGCTGCCGCCGGGCGGCACCTCCAGTTCCCAGCGCAGCAGTCCGGCCGAGGCGAACGCGTCGGAGGGAGGGGGATCGGCCGTGACCGCGGCGGCTGCCCGGCCGCCGGTCCAGCGCAGACCGGAGTCGTGGACCCCGGCGGGCAGCTCCGGTCCCGCGCGCCCCGCAGCGATCGCTCCGAGGTCGGCGAGGTCGGTGCCGAGGGCCACCTCGACGGGCAGGCGCAGCGGACGCGCTGCCGCGCTGTGCAGGGTGATCCGTTCCGTGCCGTCCGCCGAGCGGACGCGTTCGACAAGGAGATCGGGGTCCGGGCTCGCGTGCGGGGTGGTGCGCAGGGTTCCCGTGAAGCGGGCGCGGTCGGCGGCGATCATCCCTGCCTGCAGCGCGAGCGGTTCTCTGCCGCCGATGCGGAGCCGGCAGCGGGAGAGCAGACGCCGCCCGGCCCGGTAGAAGCCCTCCAGTCCGCGACCGGTCAGCTGACCGTCCTCCGCCGAGATGGCGAGCCCGGGCAGTGCGACGCAGGTCAGGACCTGGTGCGCGGGCGGCAGTTCGCCGACGGGCCGGGCAGCACCCGGGCCGCCGTGGATGGGCGCACCCGGCGAGCGGGACTCGGGCCGGCGAGACGTGGCGCCGGACGCCGGTGCGCCGGTGGGCGGGGCGGCTGCCCGGTCCGTCGGGCCCGGTGAAGGTGACGAGGAGCCGAGGGTGCCGGCCGTGCCGGGCCGTGAACCGGCAGGGGTCCTGGTATGTGCGGCGTGCCCGGCCTCGAAGGAGCGGTCGTCGTCGGCCAAGGGCTGGGGCGGACTCGGCTGGTGCATGGGAGGGCTTTCTGTGTGCTCCGGTCGCCCTGACCGCACGCGCCGCCGAAGGGCTCCGGGCGAGCAGGGGCTGCACGGCATCGCGCCTCGTGCAGGCGTTCTGCCACTCAGGCGAACGGCCACGGCACGCCCCAGGTCACGCCTGCGGCCGGGTGACCGCCACACCACGCCGCCGGCCGCTCCAGGCCCCCGCGGGAAGCTCGCCGTCCGTTTCAGCCACCCCGCCCAGGCCCGTTGTCGGCGGCGACCTTGCGAACACCAGTCTCGACGCTGCCCTTCGCCCGCCGCCCCGGATGCCCCGGCCGGCTCGGCCCGCAGCCGTGCCCGGACCGCCCGGACCGCTGCGCCCAGCCCTGGGCTCTGCTCGCTCCTCACTCACGTCCCCCGTCCCGGTTCTCCGCACCGCCCTGGCGCGTGCCTTCTTTCCTGCTCCGGATGCCCCGCACGCTCTCCGGGCGCCTGCTGCCTTCCGCCCCGCCACCAGGACGCGTACGGCCCGCCGACGCCGAGCCGCGCTGACGCGGAATCCGCGCTCCCGGACCCACCCCTTCCCTGCGCGCTGCCTTCCGCCGCGATCGACTCGTCGAACGGCTGTCTGTGGCAGTAGGGCTATCGCTGCGGGGGCGACGATGCGCGGAGGTCTGCCGCGGGACACGGGCGGGCGGATCGGTCTCCGACCGCTCACGGTTCAGGCGCTCCGCGCGGAGGCACCGGCGGACGGACTCCGGATCGAGGCCCTCGTTGCAGGCTTGGTGCAGCAGGCGGGCGAACAGGTACTCGGGATCGGCGCCCAGGGCCATGGCGAGGGCTTCCCTGGCTTCGAGTTCGTCACCGGTGGACCAGGCGACCCAGCCGGCCAGGGTGAGCGGTGCCGCCGCGTGCTCGGCGTAGGGGCCGACGCAGCGCCGCGCAAGCGCCCGCCACAGTCGAAGGGCGTGCCCCGCGCTCTCCCCCTCCATCCATTCGGCCGCGCGGTCGCGGGTCGTGCGGTCCTGCAGTCCGAGGATCAGCGTCGCCGCCTCGTCATGGGTGATCAGCGCGTCGTCCCGCAGATCCGCGTCGAGGGGGCTGGTCACGGGCGGGGCCTCGGCGAGTCGGCCCATGATCCGCTCGGCGAGCCGCAGCGTCTCCTCGGCGACCTCGCGGCGCCCTTCGGGGTCGAGGATTCTCGGGATCAGCGTCAGTCCCGCCGTGTCCAGGGCGACTTCCTGCTCCCTGGCGGCGGGCTTGTCCCAGGGGAGCAGCCTGGCGCGCAGCTCGCGGAGCGTTCCGCGCACCTGGAGTCCGGCGTAGGCCGCCGCTGCGGCCAGCACCGATGTGCCCGGCAGGCCCATGGGCGTGCCCTCCGCCGGGCAGCAGACCTGGTTGTCGCAGCAGTAGGACCAGAAGCGGCCGTCGGAGATGCACAGGGCCTCGACCACCGGCACGTCGAGTCCTCCGCACTCCAGGCGCAGGGCCTGGGCGAGGGGCCGGAGCCGGTCCTTGACCTGCCGGCCGGATTCGCCCGCGGTGGGCTCCTGGCAGAGGAAGGCGACCATCTGCTCGGGGCGGGACCCCCGGCGTTCGCTGCCGGTGATCAGTCCGTGGGCCAGCTGCCTGGCCGCGGCCGGCCAGTCTTCGGCGTCGGCCGGGATGCCGAGCCGTGCCCGGCCGCAGAACCGGCCGCGCCCGTCCTTGTCGTGCAGGGCCACCAGGACGATGCTGTCCTCCGGCCGGTACCCGAGCAGATAGGGCAGGGCGTCGGCGAGTTCCGCCGGCGTGCGCAGGGTGACCTGCTGCTCCTCGCCGTGGCCGACATAGGCGGTGCAGGCGGGCTCGTCGACGAGGGGGACGGGATCGCCCACGGGACCCCCGCGGTCGTCTGCGCACTCGCCCGGTGCGTCTCCGCGCGAGCACCGTCCAGCAGTGTCGCGGTCGGCGGCGGCTCCGTTGTTCCCGGCGATGTCGTTGCCGTGGTTGCTCCCACCGTTGGCCCCGTTGTCGTCGCCGTCGCTGCTCCCCCCGTTCGCCCCGAGGTCGTCGTTCCTCACGATGCCGGCGTTCGTCACGCTGTCGCCGCTTTTGGAGCTTCCGGTCGTTTCGCTGTGCTTCGTCATGCGAGAACGATCTCGCGGAATGCAATCTTCCGGTTCTGCCTGTGGACAACTCCCGCCAGGGACACGTCACAACACCTCTGACCTGCCCCTTCACTCCCACATCCCCGGCTGTCACTGCCGTCCTGTTGTATGGAGCGCATGGAGCACACCAGCAACACGGATCTCCGGGCAGCCGCCGATGCCGTCCTCGCCCGTCTCGTCGGGGACACCTCGGGCGAGGCGCGGCTGCGTGAGGACCAGTGGCGGGCCATCGAGGCACTGGTCGCGGACAGGCGCCGGGCCCTGGTCGTCCAGCGCACCGGCTGGGGCAAGTCCGCGGTCTACTTCGTGGCCACGTCCCTGCTGCGCGCGCAGGGCAGCGGTCCCACCGTGATCGTCTCCCCGTTGCTGGCGCTGATGCGCAACCAGGTGGAGGCCGCGGCCAGAGCCGGGATCCACGCCCGGACGATCAACTCCGCCAACATCGAGGAGTGGGACGCCGTCAAGGGCGAGATCGCCGCGGGTCACGTGGACGTCCTGCTGGTGAGCCCCGAGCGGCTGAACAACCCCGAGTTCCGCGACGAGGTGCTGCCCGAACTGGCCGCCACGACCGGCCTGCTCGTGGTGGACGAGGCCCACTGCATCTCCGACTGGGGTCACGACTTCCGCCCGGACTACCGCCGGCTGCGCACCATGCTCGGTGACCTTCCGCCCGGCGTGCCCGTGCTGGCCACCACCGCCACCGCCAACGCGCGGGTGACCGCGGACGTCGCCGAGCAACTCGGCACCGGCGGCAGCTCGGACGCCCTGGTGCTGCGGGGCCCGCTGGACCGCGAGAGCCTCAGCCTCAGCGTGCTGCGCCTGCCGGACGCCGCCCACCGGATGGCCTGGCTCGCCGACCACCTGGACGAACTGCCGGGCTCGGGGATCATCTACACCCTCACCGTGGCCGCCGCCGAGGAAGTGACGGCGTTTCTGCGGCAGCGCGGCCACACCGTCGCCTCCTACACCGGCAAGACGGAGAACGCGGACCGGCAGCAGGCCGAGGAGGATCTGCTCGCCAACAAGGTGAAGGCCCTGGTGGCCACCTCCGCGCTCGGCATGGGCTTCGACAAACCCGACCTCGGCTTCGTGGTGCATCTCGGCTCACCGTCCTCCCCCATCGCCTACTACCAGCAGGTCGGCCGTGCGGGGCGCGGCGTCCGCCACGCCGAGGTTCTGCTGCTCCCGGGCAGTGAGGACGAAGCGATCTGGGAGTACTTCGCCTCTCTCGCCTTCCCCTCCGAGGAGCTGGTGCGCCGCACACTCGACATCCTCGCGGGCGCGGACCGGCCCCTGTCGCTTCCCGCCCTCGAGCCCCTGGTCGAACTGCGCCGTTCGCGGCTGGAGACGATGCTGAAGGTCCTGGACGTGGACGGGGCGGTGCGCCGGGTCAAGGGCGGCTGGATCGCCACGGGGCAGCCGTGGACGTACGACGCCGAGCGGTATGCGTGGGTGGCCCGCCAGCGCAAGGCCGAGCAGCAGGCGATGCGCGAGTACGCGGAGACCACCGGCTGCCGGATGGAGTTCCTGCAGCGGCAGTTGGACGACGAGACGGCCAAGCCCTGCGGCCGCTGCGACAACTGCGCCGGCCCCCGGCACACCGCCGAGACGTCCGCGGGCGCGCTGGCCGCCGCCCGCGACGACCTCGGCAGGGCGGGTGTCGAGGTGGAGCCCCGGCGCATGTGGCCCACCGGCCTCCCGGCGATCGGCATGGACCTCAAGGGCCGCATCCCCGCGGCCGAACAGGCGGCGCAGGGACGGGCCCTGGGCCGGCTGTCGGACATCGGCTGGGGCAACCGGCTGCGCCCCATGCTCGCTGTCCAGGCACCGGACGGGCCGGTGCCGGACGACGTCGCCCGCGCCGTGGTGGGCGTGCTGGCCGACTGGGCCAAGGGTCCCGGCGGCTGGGCCTCCGGAGAACCAGACGCCCCGCCCCGGCCGGTCGGCGTGGTCACCGTCGCCTCGCACACCCGGCCCCAGCTGATCCATTCGCTCGGCGCGCGCATCGCGGAGGTCGGACGTCTGCCACTGCTGGGCACCGTGGAGTACACGGATGACGCGCGTCCGCACCAGGCGTCCCGGAGCAACAGCGCTCAGCGCCTGAAGGCCCTCGACGGAGCGCTGACCGTGCCGCACGCACTCGCGGCGACGCTCGCCGACGCGCCGGGCCCCGTTCTTCTCGTGGACGATTACACGGAGACGGGCTGGACCCTCGCGGTGGCGGCGCGGCTGCTCAGGCGGGCCGGTTCCGCGGGCGTCCTGCCGCTGGTGCTGGCCGTGCAGGGCTGATGGCGTGCCGCCCGGCGAGAAGATGCCGGAACTCTCCGCGCACGCCTCTGGACGCCGCGCATCCATGTGCCGTACGAACGTGTCGTGCTCGAACGCCTCGTGCGTGACCCGGTCATTCCCCTTCCGGGGATATAAGCCACTCAACGCCAAATAGCGGTCTGCCGCCTCAATTGCTCGTTGCCGCATCCAAGTTCGACAGGAAGAATTGAAGGCAGCACCCGCACGGCTCGTCGGCCGCTCCGGTAGGGCTCAGTTGCGTGCGCGCTCCCCCGAATCCGACCCGCCCGCAGTGTGGGCGTAGCCGAAGGGAGGACCGTGACCTTCGGATTCGCTCCGTCCTCGGCGGCTTCCTTGTCGACGCCCGCCGCTTCCGCCACTCGTGTGCTCGAACCCGCGGAGTGGGCCGCCGCGGGAATTCCCCTGCTGCGCAACCCGCGTGAGGTGGTCAGCGGACTGCACGCCCGGCACCGACCCTCGCCGGCGACCGCGGTCGTCGCCGTGCTCGATCCCGACGAGCGTCTGCGGGCGAGCGCCTCGTTCACCCGGCGACCCGCACCGGCGGACGGCTGGATGTTCCGCAACGCGCTGCTCGCCCAGCTGCGCCGTGTGATCCCGCACGATCTGCGCCGCCGCACCCCCGTGCGCACCGCGGTCCTGATGTACTGCCGTGACGGGGACGCGCGTTGGACGGAGGAGGACGGCGCGTGGATGTGGGGGCTGCGGGACGCCTGCACGCTGCACGGACTGCGCTGCGGGGCGTACATCACGCTCACCCGTGACGGCTGGCAGGTGCTGGGCGAGGGCCGCGGCGGACGCCGCCCCAGCGCCGACTCGGCACCGGAGCCGTTCGCCACGTCGGAGGCCCCGCCCCGAATACCGCGCACCGGTGGCGCGGCATCAGAGGTCCTCCGCCGCGCAGCGGCCCGCTGAACAGTGCCGGGCTGACTGCTGAGCAGTACGCCAGGCCCGCCCGACGAGCAGTTCACCGCCCCTGGCGGCTTCCCCTGCCGTTCCCGTACGTGCGAACGGCTCGTACCGTACGCCCGACCGGCCCCGCCGCTCACCGCCCGTGCGCCGGGAACGTAAGCCGCCGAACTGCCCCTGACCCGAGCACAGCCCCCTGCGGGCGCCCCTTCCGCCCGCCGTGGGCGGAAGGGCGTCCGCTCAGACGCCCGCGCCCAGCACCGAGTTGATGCGCTTCGGGTCGCCGCAGACGATCAGCAGGGAGCCGGCCTTGGAGTGCGCGAGGGACAGGGCGGAGGCGGCAGCGGCCTCCGTGCCGCCGTTGACGGCGACCACGACGACCGGCCGCTTGGCGGCGCGGTCGGCGACGGCGGCGTCAGCGTAGAAGACGTCGTCGCCCGCGTCGTGCTGAGCCCAGTAGGAGTCCTCCCCGAAGGACAGCTCGTGGGCGGCCCACGGGTGCTGCTCGCCGGTGGTGATGACCAGCACGTCACCGGGGGCGCGACCCGAGTCCAGGAGCAGGTCCACGGCTTCCTCGGCGGCGTCGAGCGCCCCCTGGGCCGAAGCCGGGATCAGCTGGATCTGCGGCGTGGCCGCGGCGGAGGCGGCCGGAGCCTTCGGACCGGGCTTCGGGCCGGGCTTGGGAGCGGCGGCGCCGTCACTCGGAGACCGTTGGGCGGGCGGCGTGGGCCTCAGAGGGCCGGGGCGTCCGCCGGGACGCGACGGAGCCGCGGGGCGGGGACCGGGTACGGGGCGGGGGGTCGGCGCGGTGCGGCCGCTGGCCGGTGTGGCGCGGGGACCCTGGGCACTCTCGTGAATCTGAGGCTCCTCGGGAATGAGAGGCATGAGCTGATTTTTATCAAACGTTGGTACGGCTGACGCCGCCGGGTGGCACTTGCGTACGAGCGGAACCGTCAGAAATCGAAGCCGAGCTGACCCTCGATCTCCGGAACGCTTCCGTTCGCCACGGTGCGGACCTTCTTGAGGTGCCGCCACTGGGGCAGCGCATCAAGATACGCCCAGGACAACCGGTGGTGCGGAGTGGGTCCCCGAACCTCCAGCGCGGCCCGGTGCACGGGCGACGGATACCCGGCGTTGTCCGCGAAACCGAAGTCTGCATGGTCGACGCCCAGTTCGGCCATCATTTTGTCGCGCTGGACCTTGGCGATCACCGAAGCCGCTGCGACGGCCACGCACGACTGGTCGCCCTTGATGACCGTACGGACCCGCCAGGGAGCGCCCAGGTAGTCGTGCTTGCCGTCGAGTATCACGGCGTCGGGACGGACCGGCAGCCCCTCGAGGGCCCGGACCGCCGCAAGCCGCAGCGCGGCTGTCATGCCGAGGCCGTCGATCTCCTCGGGGGAGGCGTGGCCCAGGGCGTACGCCGTCACCCACGACCGCAGCGTCTCTGCGAGTTCGGTGCGCCGCTTGATCGACAGGAGCTTGGAGTCGGTGAGTCCCTCGGGGGGCCGGCGCAGTCCGGTGATCGCCGCGCAGACAGTGACCGGCCCGGCCCACGCACCGCGGCCCACCTCGTCGATGCCTGCAATGATCTTCGCCCCGGTCGTGGCGCGCAGTGAGCGCTCGACGGTGTGAGTGGGTGGTTCGTACGGCATGGCGTGCTTAGCGTACGCCGCGGGGAACGGCGGACGACAGGCCGGTTCCCGGTGTGACATCACGACCTCCGCAACACCGGTACAGAACCTCTACGGCCGCAGCAGCGGCATCATCAACTGGTCGGTCATCTCCTCGATATCGGCGTCCGGCCATTCGCTCCCGCACACCTTCGAGCGGTACATCATCATCGCCGGGACGGCGTCGAAGACGTAGCCGTTCGCCGCGTCGGGCCGCACCTCTCCTCGCTCGATCCCGCGCTCGATCGCGTCTCGCAGCAGCCCGATGACCGGTTCCACCAGCCCTTTGAAGATCACCCCGTGGAAGCGTTCGGCCTGCGCGGCGTCACATTCGTGAATCACCGCCCGCAGGGCCGCTCCGGGCGGCGAGTACATCGCGTCCCGCGCCCGCCGGCACAGCTCCAGCAACTCCTCGCGCACGCTGCCCAGGTCCGGCGCCGCGGCGAGCTGCGGCAGACCGGCCCGCAGGGCGTCGGCGACCAGGTCCTCCTTGGAGGGCCAGCGGCGGTAGACGGCGGCCTTGCCGGTCTGGGCGGCGGAGGCGACGCCCTCCATCGTCAGGCCGTTCCAGCCGACCGTGCTGAGCTGTTCCAGAGCGGCGTCGAGGATCGCGCGTTCCAGCACGGCACCGCGGCGACGGGAGGGGGCCGTCTGAGCGTGGGCGGTCGCCCAGCTCGAAGTAACCATCTGACTCTCTCCAACGAGCAGATCAAGCGGGTTTTGCGGGGATCGGGGACGGCCCGTCCGGCACCTGAGGGGGACGTACCGGGCGGACTCGCACTCAGTGAACGCTTGCGTTCACTGTCTCAGGACTCCTACGGTTGAGCACAGCAGTGAACGCGAGCGTTCACTATTGCGCTTATGGGGGACCATAGTGACTACCTCTCCGTTGATTCAGGACCGAAAGCCCGGTGCGGCTCGCCGGGACGGTCATCCCGGCATCGCCCTCACCGTCATCGCTGCCTGCCAACTCATGGTGGTACTGGACGCGACGATTGTGAACATCGCGCTGCCACACATCCAGAATGCACTCGAGTTCAGCACCACGGACCTCACCTGGGTGGTCAGCTCCTACACCCTGACCTTCGGCGGTCTGCTCCTGCTCGGCGGCCGGGCCGGCGACATCCTCGGCCGCCGCCGCGTCTTCATGACCGGCATCCTGCTGTTCACCCTGGCCTCGCTGCTCGGCGGACTCGCCCAGGAACCCTGGCAGCTGCTGGCCGCACGCGTCCTGCAGGGCGTTGGTGGTGCGATTGCCTCGCCCACCTCGCTGGCGCTCATCACCACCACGTTCCCCGAGGGGCCGCGACGCAACCGGGCCTTCGGAGTCTTCGCCGCGGTCTCCGCCGGAGGCGGCGCCGTCGGCCTGCTCGCCGGCGGCATGCTCACCGAGTGGCTCGACTGGCGATGGGTGCTCTTCGTCAACGTGCCGATCGGTGTCCTGATCGCCGTGCTCGCCCCGCTGTACATCAACGAGTCCGAGCGGCACACCGGCCGCTTCGACGTCGCGGGCGCGGTGACCTCGACGGCCGGTATGGCGTCGCTCGTCTATGGCTTCATCCGGGCGGCCGACGAGGGCTGGCGGGACAACCTGACCATCGGCTCCTTCGCCGCGGCTGCGGTGCTGCTGGCGGCCTTCGCCCTCATCGAGAGCCGCGCCAGGGAACCGATCACGCCGCTGCGGATGTTCGCCGACCGCAACCGCTCCGGCACGTATGTGATCATGCTGAGCCTGGCTGCGGCGATGTTCGGCATGTTCTTCTACATCGTTCTCTTCGTGCAGAACGTGCTCGGCTACAGCCCGATCGAGGCGGGTCTCGCCTTCCTGCCCGTGACGGTCGTCATCGCTCTCGGCGCGGGGCTGTCGCAGCGCTTCCTGCCGGTGTCCGGCCCCAAGCCGTTCATGCTGGCCGGCACGACGCTCGCGGCGCTGGGCCTCGCCTGGCAGAGCCTGGTCAGCTCCGACAGCTCCTATGCCGGTGGTGTCCTCGGCCCGATGCTGATCTTCGGCTTCGGCATGGGCCTCAACTTTGTGACGCTGACGCTCACCGCCGTCTCCGGTGTGGCGCAGCACGAGGCCGGTGCCGCCTCCGGGCTGCTCAACGCGACCCAGCAGGTCGGCGGCTCGGTGGGGCTGGCCCTGCTGACCACGGTGTTCGGCACGGCCAGCAGGGACGAGGCGGAGAAGCAGATGCCGAGCTTCCTGGCCGAGGCGACGCCGCAGCAGCAGGCCGAGTTCGCCCAGACGCATCAGCTGCCCGCCCCCTGGGGCCACGAAGTGCTGGCGCAGGGCATCTCGACGGCGTTCATCCCAGCCGCCGCCATGGCCGTCCTGGCGCTGGTCACCGCTGGGCTGGTGATCAGGGTCCGCAAGAGCGACCTGGAGGCGCTCTCCGGCACGGCCGGGCCCGGTATGGGCTGAGCCCGGAGGCCGGCGGGCTCGGCCCGGCGGCACACCGGCCCGCCCACGGGGGTGGGCCGGAGTGCGCCGGGCCGCCCCCGTGCCGCCACCGCCGACAGGACCGGCAGGACTGACAAGACCGCGAGGAGCGGCAGTAAAAGCAGGTCGACGAGCAGTACGCCCATGTCCACACCCCCGTGACTCGATGACCGACCTGGCTCGTGAGCGCCCGTGCGGCTCGGTCGGCCGAGCACATCGAGACCCACACCCACTGAGGGCCCACGGCTCACACAGCGGTTGTCCTCACAACGAGCGGGCGGTCACGCAGAGTTCCCGGGATGCACGGAGAGTATCGAAGAAGCTGCTCACACCGAGGCCGGCACCCAGTCCGGCAGTGGCTCGACCCGGTCGGTCCATTCGGCGGGCGGCGCTCCCGCCTTGCCGGCGGCGATCACGCCGCCCACGATGGCGCACGTCGTGTCGATGTCCCCGCCCGCCTGTGCGGTCGTCCAGAACCCCTGCTCGTAGTCGCCCAGGGCGCGCGCGGCCGACCACAGGGCGAACGGCACGGTGTCATGGGCCGACGTGCGGCGGCCGCAGCCGAGCACGGCGGCCACCGTCGCCGGGTCGCCGTAGTCGAGCATGTCCTTGGCGCGGCGCAGCCCCGCACCGACCGCGCTCCTCCGGGGCACCAGGTCGATCACGCCGTCGAGCAGGGCCTCCGCGCCGGGCGGGCCGCCGGGGGCGGCGGCGAGAGCGGCCGCCGCGGCGACGGCCATGGCGCCGACCACGGCCTCGCGGTGCTGATGGGTGGGGTAGGCGGAGATCTCGGCCTGGTGGGTGGCCTGCTCGGGGTCGTCGGCGTACCAGGCGCCCAGCGGGGCGATGCGCATGGCGGCGCCGTTGCCCCAGGAACCCTGGCCCTTGAACAGCGCGGCGGCGAGCTCACGCCAGTCACCGCCCTCGCGGATCTGGCGCAGCAGGCGGGTGACGGCGGGGCCGTAGCCCCGGTCGAAGTCGTGGTGCTCGGCGAAGGACCACGCGAGGGCGTCCTGGTCGATCCGGTGGTGGTCGACGAGGACGGCGACCACAGAGCAGGCCATCTCCGTGTCGTCGGTCCACTGCCACGGTCCGGGGGGCAGCTCACGGCGCTTGAGCAGCGGGTAGTTCACCGGCACGAAGAACTGGGAGCCCAGCGCGTCCCCCACCGACAGTCCGCGCAGGCTGGCGAGGGCGCGCTCCAGGCGCCCGGCAGGAGAGGAGTCAGCGGTCATCGCCCTGCCACCCTATCCAGTGATCCCGTCCATCCACTGACTTCTTGCAGGCTCGCGCCACCGTTCGAAAGGTTTATCAAGGGTGTACTTGCCGTTCTCCCCCAGAACGAGCATCCGTATCTCGGCGTTCCCGGGGTTGGACAGGGACTCGAACTCCGCCACGGTCCAGTGGAACCACCGCATGCAGAACAGCCGCATGGCCAGGCCGTGGGTCACGATGAGCACGTTGGGCGGGTGATCGGGGGCCTCGAAGCTGCGGAACAGGCTCTCCAGGAAGTTGCCGACCCGGTCGTAGACGTCGGCTCCGGACTCGCCCTGGGCGAAGCGGTAGAAGAAGTGGCCATAGGCGTCCCGGTAGGCCTTCTGCAGGCGCACGTCCTCGCGGTCCTGCCAGTTGCCCCAGTCCTGCTCGCGCAGCCGGGGCTCCTCACGGACGCGTATGAGCTCCGGGTCGAGCCGGAAGGCCTGCAGCGTCTGAAGGGTGCGGCGGTAGGGGGAGACGTACACGCTGACTCGTTCCCGGCCGAAGAGCTCGCGCAGCCGCTTGCCCGTCTCCTCCGCCTGCTGCCAGCCGCGCTCGGTGAGGGCCAGCGCGTGATCGGGTTCGCGCTCGTACACGGAGTCATCAACATTGCCCGTTGATTCGCCGTGCCGGACAAGGACGATGCGCCGTGGTCGTGCCATGCCAAAACCCTAGTCGCAGGCGTCCGGGCGCTCACGGCGGGCATCCGGCGGCCCGTGCTCAGACCGTCCAGCCGAGCCCGCGCTCAGACCGTCCAGGCCGGTTCCATATCCACCTCACACCGTCCAGGCCGGTTCCATGTCCACGATGTCCCCGGTGAGGGCCGCGACGTCGGCCTCGGTCTGGGCCCGCAGGGCGAGGCGCTCCACCCGCTCGGTGCGGTACTTGCCGTGCTCGGCGGCGGAGCGCCACATGGACAGCACCAGGTACTCGTGCCCGGGCGCCTCGCCGAAGAGGCCGCGGACCATGCCCGGTGAGCCGGCCATCGCCGGGTTCCACACCTTCTCCTGCATGAGGACGAAGTGTTCCGCCCGCTCCTCGTGCACCCGGCACAGCGCCACCCGCAGCAGGTCGGCGTCGGTGAAGCGGGGCTCGAATCCGGTCTTCACGTCGAAGCGGTACTCGAAGAGCCTGACCTGCGCGTTCTTGAAGGTGCCCGACTGGGCCGCGGCGAGGCGGTCGTGGGAGCGCGCCATGAACGAGTCGTAGAAGGCGCGGCTCTCCCAGAAGGAGAATATGTGCGCCACATCCGGCCGGCGGCGGCTCCAGCCACCTCCCTGCGCGCGAAACCCCGGCTCCCCCAGAAGCCCCGCCCACTTTCGCTGTCCCCGTTCAAAACCGCGGCGGTCCACCACGGTGCAGCGAATCCACTTGACCAGCACCGCGCCATCGTAAGGCCACGGAGCGTGGCGCCGGTCCGGCTCGTCGTCACCGCTTACCACCAGAAGATCCCTCGTGCGTGGCAGGATGGACAAACCTCCGGGAGGCAAAGGCAGTTGGGGAGAGCTGGCCGGACGGTCACGGGAAAGGGGAAGTCTGGTGAACGGCCTCAGCAAGGGCATCCGCAAGGTCGAGATCGCGCTGCGGTGGGACCCGAGCCCGCCGGGGGAGCCGCCCACGGATCTGGACCTTGTGGCCGCGCCCTATCTGGCGAGCGATCCCCATGGTGATCCCGCCTATGTGGTGCACTTCGACAGCCGCTCCCCCGACGGCACGATCACCCTCAACCGGGACAGCACCGACGGCAAGGGCTTCGGCTACGACGAGGTCATGACGGTGGAGCTGGACCGGCTGGCCGAGCGGTACGGACGCGTGGTGGTCGGCGTGGTCATCCAGCAGCATCAGACGCCGCTGACGTTCTCCGGTGTGGCCAACCCCGGGCTGCGCATCCGGGAGGGGTACGACGTCCTGGCCGAGGACGACTTCGGCGGCGTGCAGGGCGCCACGGCGGCGACGGTGGCGGAGTTCGTCCGCGAGGGAACCGGCCCGTGGGAGTTCCGGCCCGGCGTCCAGGGCTTCGACGGGGACCCGGCCGACTTCGCCCGCACGATGGGCGCGACCCGCCGCTCCTGAGCCGGGCCGGCCGGGCCCGCCGCATGGCTTCGTCCAGGGAACGGTACGCGTCCCGCGACAGCACGAGTGAGGGGCGCCGACCCGGTGGTCGGCGCCCCTCACTCATTCAGGACTCATCCAGCACCCGGAGCAGAGCCCGGCGTCAGCTGCAGCCGCTGGTCGAGCCGCAGCCCTCGCAGATGTAGCAGGAACCGGCGCGCTGCATCTTCGTGCCGCAGGAGAAGCACAGCGGGGCGTCGGCCTGGATGCCCAGCTGCATCTCCACCAGTTCGGCGCTGGTGTGCGCCTGCTGCGGGGCGGGCTTGGCCGCCTCGGTCCCGGACTTCGGCGTGTTGACCGCCTTCAGTTCCTGGGCGCGCGGCGCCGACTGGGCCAGGCCCTCGACGTCGACCTCGTCCTCGGCCGGCTCGTAGGAGCCGGTCTCCAGGTGACGCTGGCGCTCCTCGGCCGAGTGGATGCCGAGCGCGGAGCGCGTCTCGAAGGGCAGGAAGTCCAGCGCCAGGCGACGGAAGATGTAGTCGACGATCGACTGCGCCATCCGCACGTCCGGGTCGTCGGTCATACCGGCCGGCTCGAAGCGCATGTTGGTGAACTTCGAGACGTACGTCTCCAGCGGCACGCCGTACTGCAGGCCGACCGAGACAGCGATGGAGAAGGCGTCCATCATGCCCGCGAGGGTCGAGCCCTGCTTGGACATCTTCAGGAAGACCTCGCCCAGACCGTCGTCCGGGTAGGAGTTGGCGGTCATGTAGCCCTCGGCGCCGCCGACCGTGAAGGAGGTCGTGATGCCGGGCCGGCCCTTGGGGAGGCGACGGCGGACCGGGCGGTACTCGACGACCTTCTCGACCTTGGCCTCGGAGGACTCCTGGGCCTTCTCCTCCTTCGCCTCCTTCTTCTTGGCGGAGAGCGGCTGGCCGACCTTGCAGTTGTCGCGGTAGATGGCGAGCGCCTTGACGCCCATCTTCCAGGCCTCGAAGTAGATCTCCTCGACCTCCTCGACAGTCGCCGACTCCGGCATGTTGACCGTCTTGGAGATGGCGCCGGAGATCCACGGCTGGATCGCGGCCATCATGCGGACGTGGCCCATCGGGGAGATGGCGCGCTCGCCCATGGCGCAGTCGAACACCTCGTAGTGCTCGTGCTTGAGGCCGGGGGCGTCGATCACATTGCCGTGCTCGGCGATGTGGGCGACGATCGCCTCGATCTGCTCCTCCTGGTAGCCCAGGCGGCGCAGGGCCTGCGGAACGGTGCCGTTGACGATCTGCATCGAGCCGCCGCCGACCAGCTTCTTGAACTTGACCAGCGCGAGGTCGGGCTCGACACCGGTGGTGTCGCAGCCCATCGCGAGGCCGATGGTGCCGGTGGGGGCGAGCACGGACGCCTGGGAGTTGCGGAAGCCGTTCTTCTCGCCGAGGCGGAGCACGTCCTGCCAGGCCTCGGTGGCGGCGGCCCAGACGGGGGTGTCCAGGTCGTCCATGCGGACGGCCTTGTCGTTGGCGTCGGCGTGCTGCTTCATGACGCGCTTGTGGGCGTCCGCGTTGCGGGCGTAGCCGTCGTAGGGGCCGACCACCGCGGCCAGCTCGGCGGAGCGCCGGTAGGCGGTGCCCGTCATCAGGGAGGTGATGGCACCGGCGAGGGCGCGGCCGCCGTCGGAGTCGTAGGCGTGGCCGGTGGCCATCAGCAGGGCGCCGAGGTTGGCGTAGCCGATGCCGAGCTGGCGGAAGGCACGGGTGTTCTCGCCGATCTTCTCGGTCGGGAAGTCCGCGAAGCAGATGGAGATGTCCATCGCGGTGATGACCAGCTCGACGACCTTCTGGAAGCGCTCGGTGTCGAACGACTGGTTGCCCTTGCCGTCGTCCTTGAGGAACTTCATCAGGTTCAGCGAGGCCAGGTTGCAGGACGTGTTGTCCAGGTGCATGTACTCGCTGCACGGGTTCGACGCGGTGATCCGGCCGGACTCGGGGCAGGTGTGCCAGTTGTTGATGGTGTCGTCGTACTGGATGCCGGGGTCGGCGCAGGCCCAGGCGGCCTCGGCGATCTTGCGGAAGAGCGCCTTGGCGTCGACCTCCTCGATGACCTCACCGGTCATCCGGGCGCGCAGCCCGAACTTGCCGCCCGTCTCCACGGCCTTCATGAACTCGTCGTTCACGCGGACCGAGTTGTTGGCGTTCTGGTACTGGACGGAGGTGATGTCCTCGCCGCCCAGGTCCATGTCGAAGCCCGCGTCGCGCAGGACGCGGATCTTCTCCTCCTCCTTGACCTTGGTCTCGATGAAGTCCTCGATGTCCGGGTGGTCCACGTCGAGGACGACCATCTTGGCAGCGCGACGGGTGGCGCCACCGGACTTGATGGTGCCGGCGGAGGCGTCGGCGCCGCGCATGAAGGAGACCGGGCCGGAGGCGTTGCCGCCGGAGGAGAGCAGCTCCTTGGAGGAGCGGATGCGGGAGAGGTTCAGGCCGGCGCCGGAGCCGCCCTTGAAGATCATCCCCTCTTCCTTGTACCAGTCGAGGATCGACTCCATGGAGTCGTCGACGGACAGGATGAAGCAGGCGGAGACCTGCTGGGGCTGGGACGTGCCGACGTTGAACCAGACGGGGCTGTTGAAGCTGAAGATCTGGTGCAGGAGGGCGTAGGCCAGCTCGTGCTCGAAGATCTCGGCGTCGGCGGGCGAGGCGAAGTACTTGTGGTCCTCGCCGGCCTTCCGGTACGTCTTCACGATGCGGTCGATCAGCTGCTTCAGGCTGGTCTCGCGCTGCGGGGTGCCGACGGCACCGCGGAAGTACTTGCTGGTGACGATGTTGACCGCGTTCACCGACCAGAAGTCGGGGAACTCGACGCCGCGCTGCTCGAAGTTGACCGAGCCGTCGCGCCAGTTGGTCATCACGACGTCACGGCGCTCCCAGGCCACCTCGTCGTAGGGGTGGACTCCCGGAGTGGTGTGGATGCGCTCCACACGCAGCCCCTTGCCCGCCTTGTTGCCCCTGGCTCGGGAACTCCGTGCCGGACCGCTCGCCGTCTCTGTCATGCCGCCTCCCTGTACGGGCGAAAACGCCCTGAAGTGCCCCGTTGTTCCCGTGGCACGGTGTTCTGTCCTGATGTCGCGGGCACCCACGCGCACTGCCCGCGACTGGTCTTCTCTCGCCGCCGCCCGACTGGTCCCCTTGAAGCCGGTTCCGGGCGGTCCTCGCCGGTCAGCCGGCGGTGTGGGCGGGCTCGGGGACCTGCGCCGCCCCCGCGGACCCGCTGTCGTCTTCCTGGCTCCCCGTACCGGCTCCCGCGCCGCCCTCGTCGTCCGCGGCGGCTTGCTCCGCCCGCCTGAGTTCCGCGATCGCGGCCTCGAAGTCCTCGAGCGAGTCGAACGCCCGGTAGACCGAGGCGAACCGCAGATAGGCCACGAGGTCGAGCTCCTGCAGCGGGCCGAGTATGGCCAGTCCCACGTCATGGGTGGTCAGCTCGGCGCTTCCGGTGGCCCGCACCGCCTCCTCGACGCGCTGGCCGAGCTGGGCGAGCGCGTCCTCGGTGACCGGCCGGCCCTGACACGCCTTGCGCACACCGTTGATGATCTTGGTGCGGCTGAAAGGTTCCGTGACTCCGGACCGCTTGACCACCATGAGCGAGCACGTCTCCACGGTCGTGAAACGACGGGAGCAGTCAGGGCACTGGCGGCGCCGGCGGATCGACGTGCCGTCGTCGGTCGTCCGGCTGTCCACGACCCGGCTGTCGGGGTGCCTGCAGAAGGGGCAGTGCATGGACTCCAACCCTCCTCACAGCAGACTCAATAGCCTCGCCGGGCCACTCGGGCCCCACGAAGCAGCTCCAGCATAGGCGATCTCGACGGCCGCGGAGACCCGGGGGACCACAACTTCTGGGCTGCTGCGGCAATCCAACCACTAGATGTGGGGATTGGCTCATACATACACGCCGTGCACGCGTGCCGCGTGTCGTCACGGAAGGAGAAGCCCACAAGCGCCCGGCCGGCCCTCCGCCCGCGGGGGCGTTTGAGGAGATGGCGTGCACGCCCGAAGAAGGGGACGTGCGGCTCCGGGAGAGAAAAGCGGGCCGTTCCCCGCGCCGCCCCGGGCGTGATGGCAGACTGGGGCCACCACCGAGGCCGCCGCCCCGGCGGTGAAGAGTACAACAACCGAATGGCCTGTTTGCCGGGCAGTAAACCCGCTCGCCAATACACCGCAGCACAAGATCACGAAAGTCAATTCGCGATTTTTCACTCGAACGTGTGTTTGGCGCAACCTTTCGAAAGCAACTACCGTTGTGCTGCAGGGAGACCATCGAGAGGGGCCGACGTGACCACCACCGCAGACAGTGCCGCCATCACTGCCCAGGACCGCTCCCAGGGCCGACTCGAGCCGGTGCACGCCATGAACGAAGCCAACCCCGAGGCGCACAAGCGCTCCCTGCCGGGCCGACCTCCCGGCATCCGGGCGGACAGCTCCGGACTCACCGACCGCCAGCGCCGGGTGATCGAGGTCATCCGGGACTCGGTACAGCGCCGCGGCTACCCGCCGTCGATGCGCGAGATCGGTCAGGCGGTGGGTCTCTCCAGCACTTCCTCGGTGGCGCACCAGCTGATGGCACTGGAGCGCAAGGGCTTCCTGCGCCGCGACCCGCACCGCCCCCGCGCCTACGAGGTCCGCGGCTCCGACCAGGTCGCCTCCGTCCAGCCCACGGACACCACCGGCAAGCCGGCCGCGTCCTACGTGCCGCTGGTCGGCCGTATCGCCGCCGGTGGGCCGATCCTCGCCGAGGAGTCCGTCGAGGACGTCTTCCCGCTCCCGCGCCAGCTCGTGGGCGACGGTGAGCTGTTCGTCCTCAAGGTCGTCGGTGACTCCATGATCGAGGCCGCGATCTGCGACGGCGACTGGGTCACGGTCCGCCGTCAGCCGGTCGCCGAGAACGGCGACATCGTGGCCGCGATGCTCGACGGCGAGGCCACCGTCAAGCGCTTCAAGCGCGAGGACGGCCATGTCTGGCTCCTCCCGCACAACTCGGCCTACGAGCCCATCCCCGGCGACGACGCGACCATTCTCGGCAAGGTGGTGGCCGTCCTGCGCCGCGTCTGAGCACGGGCCGCGGGGCCGGCCGCCCCGCCCAGTGACCGGACCCCGGAACCCCTGCGCCGGTTCCGGGGTCCCACGCTGTCCGGCTCCGCCGCGCAGGCGGACCCCGGTGACAGACGGTGAGGGATCGCGGGGTAGCCTGCCGCGGGCGCGGCAGGCTACCCCGCGATCCCTGCACCTACGCCTGGGCCGCGGCCTCGGTCTCCGCCTGCTTGGCCGCCGCGTCGATCGCGGCCAGCGACTTCCGCACCTGATGACGGTCCGTGGTGTACCAGAAGTCGGGCAGTGACGCCTTGAGGTAGCTTCCGTAGCGGGCCGTCGCCAGCCGCGGGTCCAGTACGGCCACGACCCCCCGGTCGCCCGAGGCCCGCACGAGTCGGCCCGCGCCCTGTGCCATCAGCAGCGCCGCATGCGTGGCGGCGACCGCCATGAACCCGTTGCCGCCCGCCTCCTCCACGGCCTTCTGGCGGGCGCTCATCAGCGGGTCGTCCGGACGCGGGAACGGGATCTTGTCCATGACGACCAGCTGGCAGCTGGGCCCCGGGACGTCGACGCCCTGCCAGAGCGACAGCGTGCCGAACAGACACGTCCTGGGATCGGCGGCGAAATTCCTGATCAGCTCACCGAGCGTCTCCTCCCCCTGCAGCAGGATCGGGAACTCGGGGATCCGGGTGCGCAGCTCCTCGGCCGCGAGCTGGGCCGCGCGCATCGAGGAGAACAGACCGAGCGTGCGGCCGCCCGCCGCCTGGATCAGCTCGGTGAGCTCGTCGAGCATGTCCCCGCGATCGCCGTCACGGGCGGGCCGGGCCAGATGCTTGGCGACATAGAGGATGCCCTGCCGGGGATAGTCGAACGGCGATCCGACGTCGACGCCCTTCCACTTCGGCAGGTCCTCGTCCTCGGCGCCCTCGGGTCCCAGACCCAGCGACGCACCCACGCCGTTGAAGTCGCCGCCCAGCTTCAGCGTCGCCGACGTCAGCACGACCGGGCGGTCGGCGAACAGCTTCTCCCGCAGCAGACCGGAGACCGACAGCGGGGCGACCCGCAGAGACGCGCCGAACCGGTCGTGCCGCTCGTACCAGACCACGTCCCATTCGGAACCGTTGGTGATCCGCTCCGCCACATCGTGCACGGTCTCCACGGAGGCCAGCGCCTGCTTGCGGACCGCGTCCTCGTCCTGCACGGACTTGTCGCGGGTGGCGCCGATCGCCGAGATCACCGTCCGGCAGGCGTCCCGCAGCGCCATCAGCGCATAGCCCAGATCCTCCGGGATCTCCTCCAGGCGGCCGGGGAGCGCCAGCTCCATCAGCCGCTCGAAGCCCTCGGCCGCGGTCTGGAGCTGGTCGGCGGCCTTCTCGTTGACGAGCTTCGCGGCGCGGCGCACCGCACGGTTGACCTGACCGGGCGTGAGCTCGCCGGTGGCGACCCCGGTGACCCGGGAGACCAGCTCATGGGCCTCGTCGACGATCAGCACCTCGTGCTGCGGAAGCACCGGCGCACCCTCGATGGCGTCGATGGCGAGTAGCGCGTGGTTGGTGACGACCACATCGGCCAGCTTGGCGCGCTCGCGGGCCATCTCGGCGAAGCACTCGGCGCCGTAGGCGCACTTGGTGGCGCCCAGGCACTCCCGCGAGGACACGGACACCTGCGCCCAGGCGCGGTCGGACACGCCCGGGGTGAGGTTGTCCCGGTCGCCGGTCTCCGTCTCGTCCGCCCAGTCACGCAGGCGCAGCAGATCCTGGCCGAGCTTGCTGGAGGGGGCGGCCGCCTCGAACTGGTCGAAGAGCCCCTCCTCCTCGTCCTGCGGCATGCCCTCGTGCAGCCGGTGCAGACAGAGGTAGTTGGACCGGCCCTTGAGCATCGCGAACTCGGGGCGACGGCGGAGCAGCGGATGCAGGGCCTCCACCGTGCGCGGCAGGTCGCGCTCCACCAGCTGGCGTTGCAGCGCGAGGGTGGCCGTCGCCACGACGACCCGCTCCCCGTGGGCGAGCGCGGGCACCAGGTAGCCCAGGGACTTGCCGGTGCCCGTGCCGGCCTGGACCAGCAGATGGGAGCCGTCGTCGATCGCCTCGGCGACGGCCTCGGCCATGGCCACTTGGCCGGGGCGCTCCGTACCGCCGACGGCAGTGACGGCAGCATGCAGGAGTTCGGGGAGTGAGGGCTTTGTCATAGCGCGACCACCCTACGTCCCGGCACTGACAATCGGGCGATCACGGCGGGACAGGGGGCGGCGATCACGAGCGGGCTCCTCGGGCGGGGGTAGGGGTGGGCGGGGTGCGGCACGCCGTGGGTGGGGTGCAGCGGGCCATGGGTGGGGTTGCCGTGACTTCGGGGTGGTCACGGGACGGAAATTTCCTCGGAGAAAGGTGGAACCGATCCGGCGGCTGCGGTGTACCACATGTGAAAGCGCGGTGACACTGCGCTACAGCTGATGACGCAGAGACCGGTCCCGGACCATCAGGGCCGCCCGCTTGTCGGGCAGCTCGACCTCTGCGGAAAACCGGAAGCCAGCGGAAAGGAAGGCGGCGATGGAAGGGACGTTGCGCAGGTCGGGTTCCGCCAGCACGCGCATGCAGTCGGGTCTGCGGTCGAGGATCAGGTCGGCCACGGCCCTGATGAGCACACCGCCCAGGTGCCGCCCTCGGTCCCGGGCGGGACCGATCAGCAGGTGAATGCCCATGTCGTGCGGCAGCACGGAGCAGTGGCGGGCCAGCGGATCGAGGTCGGCCCGGTAGATCTCCCAGTAGCTCATCGGCTCACCGTTGAGCGTGCCGAGGCACGGCATGCCGCGTCCGTCGCCGCCGAGTTGAGCCCGCACATGGCCGGCGGTGACGGACGGAGGCCCGGCCAGCTCCCAGAAGGCGGAGACCGCGGGGTCGTTCATCCAGCGCGACAGCAGCGGCAGGTCGGAGCCGAGACGGACGGGGGTGAGGCGGAAGCTGCCCACGGAGGTCCGCACCGGGCCCCAGTCACCGACGTCGTCGAGCAGCCCACCGCGGCGGGCGTCGGGGCCGCCGTCGGCGATCGCATCCGGGAGAGCCACGAGGACGCTCCTTCCGGGAGGTGGAAGAGCCGGGAGGCCGAGAGCCAAGAGGTGAAGGAACAGCCAAGAGGCGAAGGAACAGAGCAGGTCAGGATCGAAGCGGATTGGCGATGGTGACGTAGACGGACTGGGTGTCGACCGGGCCGATCAGCTCGTCGAGGCCGTACAGCCGGGTCAGCAGGTTGGCCTTGCAGCGCAGTACCGGTGAGTCGAGCAGTCGCGCGGGCAGGGTGCTGCGTGTCCGGTCGGGGCCGCGGGAGACCTCCTCGAGGAACCGGCGGAAGGTGGCGAGCAGCAGCCGCTCGTCGGCGAGGCACTGGGAGCCGAACGCACCGATGAGGCCGAAGACGTTGTTGATGGCGAGGTAGTAGGTGAACCGCTCGTCCGTGACGTCGTCGGAGACGAAGGTGTCGCTCTCCTCGCCGATACCGGGCAGCCGGGCGTCGAGTTCGGGGCGCCGGGAGGCACGGAAGTAGTAGCCCTGGTTGTCACGGTACCGGCCCCCCGCGGGCCAGCCGTCGGCGTCCAGCAGAACCAGGGTGTTCTGCTGATGCGCCTCCAGAGCGATGCCGGCCTCCCCGTCCAGCCACAGCACGGGCCGCACCACCAGGTGCAGATAGCGCAGGAACCATTGGACGGCGACGACCGGGCGAGGCCGGCCGGTCCGGGCGGCGAGGCGCGTGACGAGTCCGGCCAGCCTCGACGGCATGCCGTGAGCGGGCGCCTCGGCGTCACGGAAGGTGCCGGCGGCCGTGGCTGCGCCGGAGCCCGGCCCGGCGCAGGGGCGGGGTGAGAGAAGGCCGGCCACGCAGGCCGCGTCGTCCTCAGGCCGGAACGGGTTGTGCCGGATCACGACGTCGAGCCCGGGCACGGGTTCGCCGTCCGGGGCGTCCACGGCGAGCCAGGCGGGGTCACGAACGATGTCGAAGCCGGGGTGCGCTGCTTGCCACTGCTGGGCGAGTCCGGTGCGCAGCAGGCGGTGGACCTCGACACCGCGGTGAAGTTCCTTGCGGAGGTTCTCCCTGCGGGAGTTGGTGATGCGTAGACCGAGCGAGAGCTTCAGCATTGCCGGGGCGCCGGTGCGGTGGACGGTGCGTACGGAGGAGGTGGGGTGCCAGGGGCTGCCGTGGCTGCCGAGCGGGCGCAGCAGGCCGGCGTCCAGCAGCGCTGTGACTTCGGGGCGTTGCTGGAGCTCGCGCCACTGCCAGGGGTGCACGGGGAGGGCCGTGCAGCCGTCCGGCAGGGGAAGCCCGGGGCCGGCAAGACGCTCGGTGAGGCGGGCCGCGGGGACTCGGCGTCCGCGTTCGGTCCAGGCGGAGTCGGAGACGAGAACGGAGGGGGCGATGGCCACCCAGTGCAGGGGGAAGGCACCGCGCAACTCGGGTGAGTACGGCGCTGCTTCGGCGTCCGAGAGGCCCTCGCGGCTCTTCGGGGCCGGATGGAGCGGGTGTCCGAGAACGAGTGCCTGTTCCGCGGAGAGGAAGAGGTCGGGACCGTCGTCGGGGTGGTTACGGCGGTCGGTGATGAAGGTGGCGGTGCGGCGCACGGAGTCGGCGACGCGGGCCACGAGGTCGGTGCCGTCGACGGTGATGCGGTGTCCCGTCGCGGCACCGGCTCGATCGTCGCCCGGCATCTGGGGTCGGCCGGTCGCGTTGGCGGCCTCCCTGCTGAGCAGGGCGGCGACCAGAGTGGCGTCGGCAGGCGGTGCGTTGTGCGGGGCATGGGCCAGGCGGGGGTGGCCGAAGCGGTGCCATCCGGTCGGGGACCAGTACAGGACAGGGACGAGCAGGGCCGTGCCGCTGGCCGGCAGGGGGATGTGCAGCGTGGGCCCGTCGGGGGCGGGCAGGGCTGCTTCGCGGACCCAGCAGCGCAGCAGGTTCTCCACGCCCGCGGCCTCGGCCGCACGGTACGCCTCGGGGTGCTCCAGGGGGTCCGGGGCCGGGTCCCGGTACCCATCGGCGTCCAGGGGCGCGCTCGCCTGGTGCGGCAGCCCAGCGTTCATGGAGCGGGCCGCGCCATCCGTGCCGGCCGGGCCGGAGTTCCCCGCCCGGGGTGAAGTGCGGTCGTGCGGGGTGGGGATGGACTGCAAGGCGGCTCCTTGTGGGGTCGGTCGGCCGGGTGCCGGCGCGGTTCGGGGGCGTTCGGTGGCCGTGGTCGCTGCTTCCGGGCGACCGGGCGGAGTACCGCCCCGGAAGAGCAGCCGCCGGTCGTACTCGGTGGGACGGTCCCGGGCGCCGGCTGCCCGTCACCTCGGGCACGGGCTACGGTCATGGGGAGGAGTAGGGCTGCTCCACGAGCAGGCGGTCTGCTCGGAGTTGGACGGACGCGGCTTCCCCGGCATCCCCCAACCCCGGGCTCACCTCTGTGGATTCCGCCATCGCTCTCCGCCCTCCGCCTGTCTCGGGCCGGCCACAGCTGGGGGCTCCGTGCACGGACAGCGGTCCCCCCACCGCTACCAACCGGTGACGGTCGAGCCGGTTACGGGTTGCCTCAAGATCCGTGCCGTGACGGAACCGTTGCCGTTCCGTCGGAAGTCCCCCACAGCGACCGCATAGTGTGTGGTGCCGTTCCAAGACCGCGAGCCGGTCCGGACTCCACACGGGGGGCGGGGTGGCAGCGCGGTCGAAGCACCACGTTCGTCCACTTCAGGGGGATTCACATCATGCGACTCACACGGCCGTCTTCCATTACGCGCAGAGGGGGCAGGCCGCGCCGCAGAACCTCCCCCGTCCTGGGCGCGGTCGCGCTGGCCTCGGCTCTCGCGCTCACCGTCACGGGGTGTGAGTCGGGTGACGAGACGGCGGCGGGCGGCGAAGCCTCCGCGACGGCCACGTCCGACGACGACAAGCTCCGGATCCCGGACGACATCAGAGACCGGCTCAAGGAGCACGGGATCGACATCGACAAGTGGAAGGACGGGGCCTGGAAGGACTGGAGCAAGGACGACTGGCTGCGCGAGGCCAACGACTTCATCAACCCGATCATCGAGGGCCTGTGGGACCCGGACCGCATGCGGGACGCGGAGGAGCCGGAGCAGGAGGTCGACGAGAGCGACATCTCCGGTGACCAGGGCGTGACGGACCCGGCTCCGGAGCCGGTGCAGGCGAAGGCCGTGCCGCCGAAGTATCACTCCAACGCGTCCACGGCCGGGAAGGTGTTCTTCGACTCCCCCGAGGGCACGATGGTCTGCTCCGCGACGGTCGTGAAGGACCCGGCGAACCCGGGCAAGTCCAACCTGGTGTGGACGGCCGGCCACTGCGTGCACGCGGGCAAGAAGGGCGGCTGGTACCGCAACATCGCGTTCGTGCCGTCGTACAACGACGCGGGCCGGTCGGCGAAGGAGCTGGAGGGCGCCACCAAGGAGGAGGTCGCTCCGTACGGCGTCTGGTGGGGCGACTGGGCGCAGACCTCGGACCAGTGGATCGAGCAGGGCGGCTCGACCGGCGGTGACGGCGCCTCGTACGACTACGCCGTCATTCATGTGACGCCGGAGAAGGGCGGCAACGGCAAGTCGCTGGAGGAGACGGTCGGTTCGGCGCTGCCGGTGAACTTCGACGCTCCCGCGGTGCCCAACATCAAGAGCATGACCGCGATCGGTTACCCGGCCGCGCCTCCGTACGACGGGCAGACGCTGTACCAGTGCCAGGACAAGCCGGGCCGGCTGTCGATCAACGCGTCCGACCCGACGATGTACCGCATCGGGTGCAGCATGACGGCCGGTTCCTCCGGTGGCGGCTGGATCGCCACGGGTGCGGACGGCAAGCCGGCGCTGGTGTCCAACACCTCCATCGGCCCGGTCACCTCGGGCTGGCTGGCCGGCCCGAGGCTCGGCAAAGAGGCCAAGGGCATCTACCAGGCGGTCAGCGACAAGTTTGCCGGTCAGTGACACCGGCACTCCCCTTCCGCTCGCCGCCCGGCGGGCGGAAGGGGCCCGCGGTGGCTCCGGTCACCGCGTCCGCCGCGCGCATCCATGAGGCTCGGCGCGGCGGGTCATTTCCCGTGCAGTAAAGACATTCCGCTCCAACGGGGGTCATAGCAGCATGCGTTCCATACGTACGTCCGCTCCGCGCAGGCGTGGGCGTCGCGGCGTCGTCGCCGCCACCGGTCTCGTCGCCGCCCTGGCGCTCACCGCGACCGCGTGCGGCGGTTCCGGTGAGGACAAGGCGAGCGGCAAGCCCGAGGCCACCACCTCCCAGGCCGCCGACAACGACACCGGCGAGGTCCGCATCCCGTCCGACATCGCCGACCGGCTCAAGGAGCAGGGCATCGACGTGGACAAGTGGAAGGAGGGCGGCTGGAAGGACTGGGACAAGGACAAGTGGCTCCGTGAGGCGAAGGACTTCGTCAACCCGGTGATCGAGGGCCTGTGGAAGCCGGAGCGGATGATGTCCGCGAAGGAGGCCGACAAGCGGATCACCACCAAGGACGCCTCCGCCGACCAGGGCGTGAGCGATCCGGAGCCGGCGCCGGTCACCGCGCAGGCCGAGAAGACCCCGTACCACCGCAATGCCGCCCCGGTGGGCAAGGTGTTCTTCGACTCCCCGGAGGGCCCGAGCGTCTGCTCCGGCACCGTCATCAAGGACGTGAACCACCCGGGCAAGTCGAACCTGGTGTGGACCGCGGGCCACTGTGTGCACGCCGGCGGCAGCGGCGGCTGGTACCGCAACCTGGTCTTCGTCCCGGCCTACAACGACTACGGCAAGTCCGAGGCCGACCTCAGCAACGCGAACCCCACGGAGATCGCCCCGTACGGCAACTGGTGGGCGGACTGGGCCGCGACCTCCAACGGCTGGATCAAGGGCGGCTCGGAGACGGGCGGCGCGGGTGCGGCGTACGACTACGCGGTGCTGCATGTGCAGCCCGAGCAGGGCAGCAAGTCCCTGGAGGAGACGGTCGGCGCGGCGCTGGACGTGGACTTCTCCGCCCCGTCCGCGGCCGAGGCGGGCAAGATGGGCGCCTGGGGCTACCCGGCCGCTCCGCCCTACAACGGCCTGAAGATGTTCAAGTGCCTGGACACGCCCGGCCGTCTCTCGCTCAGCTCGAGCCTGCCGACGATGTACCGCATCGGCTGCACCATGACGGGCGGCTCCTCCGGTGGCGGCTGGTTCCGGGTGCTGAACGGCAAGACGGTGCTGGTGTCCAACACCTCCATCGGCCCGACGGACAACACCTGGCTGGCCGGTCCGCAGCTGGGCCGGGACGCCGAGGCGCTGTACCAGAACATGAGCAAGAACTACGGCGGTCAGTGACCCCGGCGCGCGAAAGCGCGGCCCGTACCACCCGGGCATGGTGAGGGCCCGCCCCCTGCCGGAGCAGGGGGGCGGGCCTTCGCGCTGGTTCGGACGGCCGGATCAGCCGACCGTGGCGCCGAGGCGCACGGGGCCGGATCAGCCGACCGTCGCCGGGACCTACGGCCGGATCAGCCGACCGCGACCGGGACGCCCGGGCCGGGTCAGCCGGCCGTCGCCGGGACGTACGGGGCGAGCTCCGACGCGAGTTCCTCGTGCACCCGGACCTTGAGCAGGGTGCCCTCCGCGGTGTGCTCCTCGGAGATCACCTCGCCCTCGTCATGGGCGCGCGCCACGAGCTTGCCGTGGGTGTACGGCACAAGCGCCTCGATCTCCACGGCGGGGCGGGGCAGCTCGCTGTCGATCAGCGTCCGCAGCTCCGCGATGCCCTGGCCGGTGCGCGCCGAGACCGCGATGGAGCGCTTCTCCACCCGCAGCAGCCGCTGCAGGGTGAGCGGGTCGGCCGCGTCCGCCTTGTTGATCACGACGATCTCCGGCACGTCGGTGGCGCCGACGTCCCTGATCACCTCGCGCACGGCGGCCAGCTGCTCCTCCGGGTTCGGGTGAGAACCGTCCACCACGTGCAGGATCAGGTCGGCGTCGGCGACCTCCTCCATCGTGGATCGGAACGCCTCGACCAGGTGGTGCGGCAGGTGCCGTACAAAACCGACCGTGTCGGCCAGCGTGTAGAGCCGGCCGCTCGGGGTCTCGGCCCGGCGCACGGTCGGGTCGAGGGTCGCGAACAGCGCGTTCTCGACCAGCACGCCCGCGCCGGTGAGGCGGTTGAGCAGGGAGGACTTTCCGGCGTTGGTGTAGCCCGCGATGGCGACGGACGGCACCTTGTTGCGCCGGCGCGTCTGACGCTGGATGTCGCGGCCGGTCTTCATCTCCGCGATCTCCCGGCGCATCTTCGCCATCTTCTCGCGGATCCGGCGACGGTCCGTCTCGATCTTGGTCTCACCGGGGCCACGGGTGGCGAGGCCGCCGCCCTTGCCGCCGCCCATCTGGCGGGACAGCGACTGACCCCAGCCGCGCAGCCGCGGCAGCATGTACTGCATCTGCGCCAGGGAGACCTGCGCCTTGCCCTCCCGGGACTTGGCGTGCTGGGCGAAGATGTCCAGGATCAGGGCCGTGCGGTCGATGACCTTGACCTTGACGACGTCCTCGAGGTGGATGAGCTGGCCGGGGCTGAGCTCACCGTCGCAGATGACGGTGTCCGCGCCCGTCTCGAGGACGATGTCGCGCAGCTCCTCGGCCTTGCCGGAGCCGATGTAGGTGGCCGCGTCGGGCTTGTCGCGGCGCTGGATCACGCCGTCGAGCACGAGGGCGCCCGCCGTCTCCGCGAGGGCCGCCAGCTCCGCGAGGGAGTTCTCCGCGTCCTGCACGGTTCCCGAGGTCCAGACGCCGACGAGCACCACCCGCTCCAGGCGGAGCTGCCGGTACTCGACCTCGGTGACGTCCTCGAGCTCGGTGGAGAGGCCCGCGACGCGGCGCAGCGCCGCACGGTCGGCGCGGTCGAGCTGATCGCCGTCGCGCTCTCCGTCGATCTCGAAGCTCCAGGCGACGTCCTCTTCCATCAGGGCATCGGCCCGAAGGCCCTCGGGGTAGGTCTGCGCGAGGCGCTTGGTGTCCTGGGAAGGGGAAGAAGAGGAGGTCATTGGATCCTTACGTCGATGGGAAACCGTTGGCGACGGACTGGAGCTTCGGGCACCTGTGCGGTACGCCGGAGCCGGTCGGGCGACCGGATCCGTCACTGCCCACAACGCGGGAGTGCCCCTCGGCATTCCCGGGAGCCCTCTGTCGCGGGGACCTGACGATGGTCGCACGGTACGACCCGTCTCGTCACCGTCTTATTTCCCGTGCCGGGCCGGACCCAACCCGGTCGCCACGTCCGGGCACCCAAGTATCACGAGGCGTGTCCCGTCATGCGCAGACCGCCCCGCACGGTCGCGGCGCTGCGGCACGAGCGAGGCGCTGCGTCACCGCGCGGAGCGCTGCGTCACCGCGCGGAGCGGTCCGTCAAATGGGCGGGCGATCCGGAGAGACGCGGCGCCCCCAGTGGGGCGGGCCGTCACCCCGCGCCGTGATGCCGCGCGCCCGCGGGTGCGCCGGTCGGGGTGGACTTCGCCGAGCGCTTCGTGGGCTTCCAGTCCGGGTGGCCGGGCATGGGCGGGGTCTTCGCGCCGTAGAGCCAGCCGTCCATGAACGTGCTCAGGTCGCGCCCGGCGACCTCGGAGGCGAGCCGCACGAAGTCGGCGGTCGAGGCGTTGCCGTCCCGGTGCTGGGTGACCCAGCGGCGCTCCAGCTCCTCGAAGGCGGTGCGGCCGATCTCCTGGCGCAGGGCGTAGAGGACGACCGCGGCGCCGCCGTAGACGTTCGGCCGGAAGATGCTGATCTTCTGGCCGGACTTCGGGCCCTTGGGGGCGGCGGGCGGTCCCCCGGCGGCCCGCCAGCTGTCGCTGGCCTCGTAGGCGGCTCTCATCCGGGTGGTGAGGGACTTGCCTGCCTTCTCCTCGGCGTACAGGGCCTCGTACCAGGTGGCGTGCCCCTCGTTGAGCCACAGGTCCGACCAGGTGCGCGGGCTGACGCTGTTGCCGAACCACTGGTGGGCCAGCTCATGCACCATGATCGACTCCACGTACCACTTGGGGTAGGCGGGGTCGGTCAGCAGTTCCCGCTCGAAGAGGGACAGGGTCTGGGTCTCGAGCTGGAAGCCGGTGCTGGCGTCGGCCACCAGCAGGCCGTAGGTCTCGAAGGGGTAGCGGCCGACCTTGGCCTCCATCCAGGAAATCTGCTCCGGGGTCTTGGCCAGCCACGGTTCGAGCTCGGCTCGGTGCTTGGTGGGCACGACGTCGCGCAGCGGCAGCCCGTGCGGGCCGGTGCCGTGCAGCACGGTGGAGCGTCCGATGGACACCTGGGCGAGCTCGGTGGCCATGGGGTGAGCGGTCCGGTACGTCCATGTGGTCGTCTTCCGGGTGCGCTCGACGTCGGCCCGCATGCCGTTGGCGACCACCGTGTGCCCCTGCGGCGCGGTGACACGGAAGGTGAACATCGCCTTGTCGGAGGGGTGGTCGTTGGACGGGAAGACCAGGTGGGCGGCGTCGGCCTGGTTGGCCATGGCGAGGCCGTCCGTGGTGCGCACCCAGCCGCCGTCGCGGCCCTCGGCGGGCACCGGGTTGCTGGTGTGGCGCACGGTGATGCGGGTCCACTCGCCCTCGGTCAGCGCCTCCTTCGGTGTGACCACGAGGTCCTCGCCGGCCTTGGTGAAGGACGCTGCGGTGCCGTCGACCTCGACGGAGCGGACGGTGCCGTGGGCGAAGTCGAGGTTGATCCGCTCCAAGTCGGCGGTGGTCCGCGCGTCGATCGTGGTGACCGCCTGGAGCGGCTTGTCGTTGGCGCCGGGGTAACTCAGGGTGATGTCGTAGGACACCACGTCGTAGCCGGGGTTTCCCAGGTGCGGGAAGAGGCGGTCGCCGATGCCGAGGGGTACGGCCGGGGCGCTCGCGGCGACGAGGCAGACGGAGACGGCCGAGGCCAGCAGTGCCGTGGCGGCCCGGCCGCGGCGGGTGCGCAGCAGCGGGACGGCCGGCGTGGGACGCGTGCGGGAGGCCCGGCTGGGGGCGGCTTGGCTGTGGGGAGTGAGCAGCATGGCCCCACGGCTATCAACGCGCCTGCGCCCCGCGGCGACGACGCGCTTCCGGCCCACCCGATCGGGTAATCGAATCAACGGCCGGGTGCGCCGAGTGCCGCCGCCGGGCTGTGCCGAACGGGCGAGCCCGGTATCCGGTGCGAGCCCGGTATCCGGAGCGGGGCCGGGTTGCGGTCAGCGGGCCGTGGTCTGCGGCTGCGCGCGGCTCACGTCGTACACACCGGGCACCTCGCGCATGGCGCGCATCAGCGCGGGCAGCCGGGCGGCGTCCGCCAGGTGCACGGTGTAGGTGTGGCGTACCTGCTGCTGAGCAGGCGGTTCCACCGTCGCGGAGACGATCTCGGCGCCCTCGGCGGCCATCGCCTCGGTGAGGTCGGCGAGCAGATGGGGCCGGACGAACGATTCCGCGACCAGGGTGACCCGGCATTCGGCGCCCTCGCCCCAGCGCACGCCGACCTCCGCGCGCCCCGCGCTCTTCGTGCGCGCCACCGCCGCGCACTCCACCCGGTGCACGGCCACCGCGCCCCCGCGTACGACGAACCCGGTCACCTCGTCCGGCGGTACGGGAGTGCAGCACCCGGCCAGCCGCACGGGGGCTCCGGGCCGGTCCACCAGCACCTGAGCCGCGGCGGAGCGATCGCCCGCGCCGCGGTCACCTGCGGCACCGTCTCCGGCGGGACGCCCGGCGGACTTGCCGGAGACAGTGCGGCCGGGGCCGGGGCCGGGGCCGGGGCGTCGAGAGTCGCGTCCGGAGCCGGTACGTCCGGTGCCGGGGTCGGCCGGGCTCGGTGCGGAGGTCTCCCCGCCGGGGCGCGGCGGCGCGGGCTTCTCGGCCTTCTCGTCCTCGCTCGCCGCCGCCTCGTCCCGGTCGGGGTGGGCCGCCAGCCAGCGCTGGATGGCGATGCGGGCCACGGGGGTGTGTGCGTGCTCCAGCCACTCTCGCGACGGCTCGGAGGCGGGGTCCTGGCCCATGAGGAGCTGAACGGTGTCGCCGTCCTTCAGCATGGTGCTGAGGGTTGCCAGCCGGCCGTTCACCCGGGCCCCGATGCAGGCGTGCGCGTCCTCGCCGTAGAGGGCGTATGCGGCGTCCACGCAGGTCGCGCCGTCGGGCAGGCCCAGGGTGCCGCCGTCGGGGCGGAAGACGGTGATCTCGCGGTCCTGGGCGAGGTCCTCGCGCAGGGTGGACCAGAAAGTGTCGGGGTCGGGCGCGGCCCGCTGCCACTCCAGGAGCCGGTTGAGCCATCCGGGACGGGTCGGGTCGGCGCGCTCGCCGTCGCTCGCGGACTGCTCCTCCGGCGGTGCGGCGTAGGGGTTGCCGAGGGCGACGACGCCGGCCTCGGCGACCTTGTGCATCTGGTGGGTGCGGATGAGGACCTCGACGACCTGACCGTCCTCGCGTGCCACCGCGGTGTGCAGCGACTGGTACAGGTTGAACTTCGGTACGGCGATGAAGTCCTTGAACTCGGAGACGACGGGCGTCATACAGGTGTGCAGTTCGCCCAGCACGCCGTAGCAGTCGGCGTCCTCGTTCACCAGGACCAGCAGGCGCCCGAAGTCGGCGCCGCGCAGCCGGCCGCGTTTGCGGGAGACGCGGTGCACGGAGACGAAGTGGCGCGGCCGGATGAGGACTTCGGCGGCGATGTCGGCCTCGCGCAGCACCTTGCGCACCTCGTCGGCGACCTCGGCGAGCGGGTCGTCGGCGCGGGCCGCGTTGCGGACGATCAGCTCCCGGGTGTGCTCGTACTCCTCGGGGTGCAGGATGGCGAAGACCAGGTCCTCGAGTTCGGTCTTGAGCGCCTGGACGCCGAGGCGTTCGGCGAGCGGGATCAGTACGTCTCGGGTCACCTTGGCGATGCGCTGCTGCTTCTCGGGGCGCATCACGCCGAGGGTGCGCATGTTGTGCAGCCGGTCGGCGAGTTTGATCGACATCACGCGGACGTCGTTGCCGGTGGCCACGAGCATCTTGCGGAAGGTCTCGGGTTCGGCTGCGGCGCCGTAGTCGACCTTCTCCAGCTTGGTGACGCCGTCGACGAGGTAGCGGACCTCCTCACCGAACTGCTCGCCCACCTGATCCAGCGTCACATCGGTGTCCTCCACGGTGTCGTGGAGCAGAGAGGCCGTCAAAGTCGTCGTCTCCGCGCCGAGTTCGGCGAGGATCAGGGTCACGGCGAGTGGGTGCGTGATGTACGGCTCGCCGCTCTTGCGCATCTGCCCGCGGTGCGACGACTCGGCCAAGAGGTAGGCGCGGCGCAGGGGTTCGAGGTCGGCGTCGGGGTGATGGGCGCGGTGGGCCTCGACGACATGGCTGATGGCATCGGGCAGCCGGTCGCGGGTGGTCCCGCCGCCGAGCAGCGCGGCACGGCCCAGCCGTCGCAGGTCCAGACGGGGACGGGCCTTCCTCCGGGTCCCGGCAGGTGTGACATGACCCGACGTCACCGGACCTGTGACGGCGGCGTTCAGGGCGGGCGGGAGAGGATGCTCGGTCTCCGCGTTCATGGGCACCTCCGGCTGGTCGACCGGCGGACGGGCGCCCCAGGGCGGACTCGGGCTGAGGGAACGGTGTTTGTCCCCCGTCCGGGCCGGTGCTTGATGCTACCGAGCCGAACCCGCCCGGCTGACCGCCTCTCGGAGAGCGTGAAACGGATCACCCATTCGAGCGACGATCGGATCGGGCCAGGGCGTCACCGGCAGGCGGTGGTCATTACGGCGATTGGCCGCCCGGGGCGCCTCCGCTCGGCGCCCCGCCCGACGCGACGCGAACCCCCGCGCTTGGCCCAGTTCGATCCCGTCATGCTCGACCCGATACGGCCCCGCCGCGCTCGATGGGGTGCGGTCTCGCCGTGCTCGGTGCGGCCCCGTCGCGCCCTGCATGGTTCCACCACTCGGCCCGCCGCCCTACGCCGCACGGTCCCGCCACTCGGCCCGCCACGCAGTTCCGCCACTCGGCCCGCCGCCGCACACCACTCGGCCTGCCGCGCCGTCGCCACTCGGCGCGCCGCAAGCGGGATCCCCGAGGGTCAGCCCATACGGCCAAGCGCAGCAGCACGGCCCGCCGCGCTCACCTCCCCGCGTTCTCCAGCCACTCCGCGTCGATCTCGCCCTCGGCGACGATCACGGCCGGGCCCGTCATCTCGATCTCGCCGTCGGGGCGTTCGGTGATCACCAGCGTGCCGCCGGGGACGTCCACGGTGTACGTGGCGGGGGTACCGGTGACGGCCGGGTCGACGCCGTCGCGGCGGGCGGCGGCCACGGCGACCGCGCAGGCGCCCGTGCCGCAGGAGCGGGTCTCGCCGGCGCCGCGCTCATGGACGCGCAGCGCGACATGGCCGGGGCCTCGGTCCACGACGAACTCCACGTTGACCCCGTCCGGGTAGGCGGAGGCGGGGCTGAACGACGGAGGCGCGAGCAGGTCGCCCGCGTGGGCCAGGTCCGCCACGAAGGCCACGGCGTGCGGGTTGCCCATGTTGACATTGCGGGCGGGCCAGCTGCGCTCGCCGACGCTGACCGTGACCTCGCCCTCGGGCAGCCGTGCCTTGCCCATGCCGACGGTGATGTCCCCGTCCTTGGCGATGTGCACGGTCTTGACGCCTCCGCGGGTGGCGACCGCGAGGTCCCCCTCGGCCACGTGCCCGGCACGCTGGAGGTAGCGCGCGAACACGCGCACGCCGTTGCCGCACATCTCCGCGACGGAGCCGTCGCCGTTGCGGTAGTCCATGAACCACTCGGCCTCGCCCGCCATGGCCCGGGCCTCGGGATGCGCAGCGGACCGCACCACGTGCAGCAGCCCGTCGCCGCCGATGCCGGCGCGGCGGTCGCACAGGGCCGCCACGGCGGCGGGAGGCAGGTCGACGGTGTTGTCGGGGTCCGGGACGATCACGAAGTCGTTCTCGGTGCCGTGCCCCTTGAGGAAGGCGATCCGCGTGCTCATTCCTCGATCGTACGGGTTCGCCGCGACGGCCGGCCGAAGGCCCGTGCCCGGTGCTCCTCGCGGCCGGTGGCCCGTGCCCGCCGCCCCTCGCGGCCGGGCCCCATGAGCGGCCGGGCCCCGTGAGCGGGCGGCCCCATGAGCGGTCGGGTCAGCGGAGCCGGGCGACCCGCCAGACAGCCAGGGCCACCACGGCGGCGACCATCACGGCGTAGAGGGCCACCACCCGCCAGTCGGCCCTGCGCCCGGAGCCGCGGGCCGGCAGGCCTGGCCAGGTGTAGCCGACCCTGCGGGCGGCCATCATGCCCCAGCCGGCCGCGCAGGAGCAGATCAGCAGGCCCAGCATGGCGATGACCGCGCCGCTGTCGCCGAAGTCGAAGGCGAGCGGGAAGGCGAACATCAGGGAGCCGCCGGCGGCCAGCCCGACGATGGGGGCGAGCTGCCACAGGCGCAGGCGCCGCTGCGGGCGCAGCTCGACCTCGACCTCGTCGCCGCCCGCGAACACCTCGTCGGGCTCGGGGCCGTCATCGGTCACCCCGCCCTGCGTCTCCTCGGGTCCGTCAGGGCTGAGACGGTCGTTCTCCCGCTCCGGCGCACCTCGCTCGGTGGTGAGGTGTTCGGTGCTTTGTGCGGTGTCGCGAGGGCCGGCCTCCATCGCCACGCGCCCTCCCAACTAGGACTCCACTTGGTCGATCGAAGCTCGATGATGGCACGGTCCCGCAGGCCCGGATGACGGCCTGGGCGTCCCGATGCCATGACGTGATCAGGCTGTAACCGGTCGTTCGATCAACGACAGCGCGAGCTGCGGAAGTTCCCCGCGGTCGGCTGCCGCCCCACTCAACCAATGCACCCGCGGATCGCGCCTGAACCATGAATCCTGACGGCGCGCGAAGCGCTTGGTGGCACGGATCGTCTCGGCCCGCGCCTCCTCCAGGGTGCACTCCCCGGCGAGGGCGGAGAGCACCTGCTGGTAGCCGAGCGCGCGCGAGGCCGTACGCCCCTCGCGCAACCCTTGCGCCTCCAGTTCCCGCACCTCGTCGACGAGACCCGCCTCCCACATCCGGTCGACGCGACGGGCGATCCGCTCGTCGAGTTCGGCGCGCGACACGTCGACGCCGATCTGGACGGTGTCGTAGACCGAGTCGTGGCTGGGCAGATTGGCGGTGAACGGCTGCCCGGTGATCTCGATCACTTCCAGTGCGCGGACGATCCGGCGGCCGTTGCTGGGCAGGATCGCCCGGGCGGCCTCGGGGTCCGCGGCGGCGAGCCGGGCGTGCAGCGCCCCGGAGCCGCGCAGCGTGAGCTCCTCCTGCAGGCGGGCCCTGACCTCGGGGTCGGTGCCGGGGAACTCCAGGTTGTCGACCGCTCCTCGGACGTAGAGACCGGAGCCGCCGACCAGGATGGGCCAGCGTCCCGCGGCGAGCAGCGCGTCGATCCGCTCCCGGGCCATGCGCTGGTACTCGGCGACGGACGCGGTCACGGTGACGTCCCAGACGTCGAGGAGGTGGTGGGGCACGCCGCCGCGCTCCTCGGGCGTCAGCTTGGCGGTTCCGATGTCCATCCCCCGATACAGCTGCATGGAGTCGGCGTTGACCACCTCGCCGCCGAGCTGCTGAGCCAGGAAAACGCCCAGATCGGACTTTCCGGCCGCAGTCGGTCCGACGACGGCGATGACTCGGGGGGTGGAGGGTGCGCTGCTCACCCGTCCAGTCTCCCAAACCTCAAACGCTGCTCTCGATCGAGTTACGTGACGCGGCCGCCGCAGGGTCGTTGCCCGTTGCGAGGTTCCTGCCGCCGGATCACGAAGGCGGCCGCCCGTGTCGCGCGAACGGACGCACCGGGCTGCGCGGGATGTCGCCCGCACGAGTAACGTATGGAGTTGATATGGGCGTTTTTGCACGGCTTCTCCGGAGGTCAAAGGCCACGGAGGAGGCGCGGACCGCTGGGACCCAGACGGGCGAGGCGGCAGCCGAGCCGAAGCAGGAGGACGCGGCCGAGGCCGGCACCGAGGCCGCCGCTGGGAAGGGATCGTCCGAGGGGCCGGAGGCGAGCGAGCCGACGGCGGCGGAGACCGGCGAGGCCGACGGCGCGAAGAGCGAGACCGACGGCGCGAAGAGCGAGGCCGACGGCGCGAGGAGCACCGAGAGCACCGAGAGCGTCGAGAGCATCGAGATCCCCAAGCAGCAGTCCTCCGAGGCGGCCGGCACCGGGACCGGTGAGGGCGCCCGCACATAACTGCCGCGAGGAAGGTGGACCATGGGTTTCCTGGACCGTATGAAGGACAAGCTGGGCCCGGCCAAGGGCAAGGTCTCGGACCTCGCTCAGCAGCACGGGGGCAAGATCCAGCACGGTCTGGACAAGGCCGCCAAAACCGTCGACCAGCGCACCAAGGGCAAGTACAGCGACCGGATCCAGTCGGGCACGGGCAAGGCCAAGCACGCCATGGAACGGCTCGCGCACAAGAAGGACGACGGCACGGACACGGGCGGCACCACGCCGCCGGCCGGTCCCCCGCCCGCCTCCTGAACGGCATCACCGCACGACAGCAGCACATCGGCACGACAGCACGACAGCGCGACGGCACGACGGCATGAAACGGCGGACGGCCGCGAAGCCCGGGGCAAGGGCTTCCGGCCGTCCGCCGTTTCGGGCCCGAGCGCCGAAGCGCCGAACGCCGCGCTCCGTGCTCCGCGCTCCGTGCTCCGCGCTACGACCAGCTCGCCACGATGTACCCGACTCCGTAGGGGGCGTCCTCGTAGCGCAACGCGCCCTTCAGCGCGCCGTGTTCGGCCGCACCGGCCAGCACCTGCCAGGGGGCCCGGCCGGACACCTTCAGCTCGCGCGCCAGTTCGGTGTCCAGCGCGCGCAGGGCCTCGACGTCGGCGGCCCCCAGGGCTCGGGCTGCCTCCGCGTCGAACGGTGCCGCACGCTCGTCCAGGTACCCCGGCGCCTTGAGCGTCCGGCAGGCGCTGGCGTCGCCCATCACCAGCAGCGCCACCCGCTCGGCACGCGCGGCGATGTCCCGTCCCTCCTGGATGCACCGTTCGGGCGTGAGAGGTTCCCCGGCGCCGACTCCCTCGACCGGGGCATCCGCCCAGCCGACGTGGTCCAGCAGCCAGGCGCCCACGGCGAGCGCGTACGGCAGCCGCCGCCCGTCGGCCGAAGCACCGTCGTCCGATCCAACGCCGGGGCGGCCCAGGCGCACGTCGAGATCCACGCCGAAGCCGCGGAAGGATCCCGCGGTGCCCTCCGGGTAGGTCTCGGCCTGTGTGCTCTCCACCGGGCCGACGACCACCAGGCGGTCGGGCCGGGAGGCGGCGAGGACACCCAGTGCATCCGTGCAGGCGGCACGCGCGGCGTCCAGCTCGGGCGCCGCGCCCGCGGCGACCTCGGGCACGAGCAGCGGCGGACACGGACAGACTGCGGCGGCGACAAGCATGATCGGCAGCGTAGCTCGCCGCCGGGGGGACCGCGCCACCGCGTGCACCGCCTGCGCACCACCTTTGCACCGCCTCGACGAGCTTCCCGAGGGAACCGCAGGGAGCACCCGGCGGCGCCCGGGAGCAGGCGGGAACGGTCAGTCGCAGCCGCAGCCGCTCGCCGCCGCGGGCAGCGGTTCCGGAACGCCGACCTTCGGCAGGCCCAGCATCACGCCCGTGGGCTGTGCCGCCTGCTCGGTGTTCCGCTTCTCCCAGGCGTCGCCCGCGCGGGTGCGGCGCACATCGAGCACGGGGCCCTCGGCGAGGAGGTGGTGCGGCGCGGCGTAGGTGACCTCGACGGTGACCATGTCGCCGGGGCGCACCTGCTGCTCCGGCTTGGTGAAGTGCACCAGGCGGTTGTCGGGGGCGCGGCCGGACAGGCGCTGGGTGGTGTCGTCCTTGCGGCCCTCGCCCTCGGCCACCATCAGCTCCAGGGTGCGGCCGACCTGCTTCTTGTTCTCCTCCCAGGAGATCTCCTCCTGGAGGGCGACGAGCCGCTCGTAGCGCTCCTGGACGACCTGCTTGGGGATCTGGTTGTCCATCTCGGCGGCCGGGGTGCCGGGGCGCTTGGAGTACTGGAAGGTGAAGGCCTGGGCGAAGCGCGCCTCGCGCACCACGTGCAGCGTCTGCTGGAAGTCCTCCTCGGTCTCGCCGGGGAAGCCCACGATGATGTCGGTGCTGATCGCGGCGTGCGGGATGGCGGCGCGGACCTTCTCGATGATGCCGAGGAAGCGCTCCTGCCGGTAGGAGCGGCGCATCGCCTTCAGGATCGCGTCCGAGCCGGACTGCAGCGGCATGTGCAGCTGGGGCATCACGTTCGGCGTCTCGGCCATGGCGGCGATGACGTCGTCGGTGAAGTCGCGCGGGTGCGGGGAGGTGAAGCGGACGCGCTCCAGACCCTCGATCTTGCCGCAGGCGCGCAGCAGCTTGCTGAACGCCTCGCGGTCGCCGATGTCGGAGCCGTAGGCGTTGACGTTCTGGCCGAGCAGCGTGATCTCGGAGACGCCCTCGGCGACCAGCGCCTCGATCTCGGCGAGGATGTCGCCGGGGCGGCGGTCCTTCTCCTTGCCGCGCAGCGCCGGGACGATGCAGAAGGTGCAGGTGTTGTTGCAGCCGACGGAGATCGACACCCAGGCCGCGTACGCGCTCTCGCGGCGGGTGGGCAGCGTCGAGGGGAACGCCTCCAGCGACTCGGCGATCTCGACCTGCGCCTCCTGCTGGACCCGGGCGCGTTCCAGCAGGACCGGCAGCTTGCCGATGTTGTGCGTGCCGAAGACCACATCGACCCAGGGGGCCCGCTTGACGATGGTGTCGCGGTCCTTCTGCGCCAGGCAGCCGCCGACCGCGATCTGCATGCCGGGGCGGCGGGCCTTCTTCGGGGCGAGGTGACCGAGGTTGCCGTACAGCTTGTTGTCGGCGTTCTCCCGGACCGCGCAGGTGTTGAAGACCACCACGTCGGCGTCGCCGTCGGAGCCCTCGGGGGCACGGACATAGCCCGCGTCCTCCAGCAGCCCGGCCAGGCGCTCGGAGTCGTGGACGTTCATCTGACACCCGTAGGTGCGTACTTCATAGGTGCGCGTGCCGCCCGCTGACTGGCTCCGGTCGATGCTGCTCATGCCTTACAGGGTAGGCGCTCCCCACCGTGCCCCCGGCCGCGCCGGCGGCCGGCCCCGGCCGGCCCGAGCAGGCTGGGGCCGGGCCTGGATCGTGCGACGGACCCAGCCGGCCCCGGCCGGCCCCGCATCCCGCGGCGGACTCAGCAGGCGCCCGACTCGTCCTCCGGCACCCACCCCTGCCTGCGCAGCACCCCCGCCACGTCCGGCGCCTGGTAGTGGTCCCCCTTGAGGACCTTGCCGTCCGCGCGGCGGGTGACCGAGCCGTCCGGGCCCAGCTTGGTCATGTTGGAGCGGTGGATCTCGGCGATCACCTCGTCCAGGTCGATGCCGTGGACGAGCGCCGTGCCGTACGCCGTGTACACGAGGTCGGCCAGCTCGTGGGCGAGCCGGTCGAGCGGGCCCTTGACCGAGACCTCGGCCACCTCCGCGGCCTCCTCGGCGAGCAGGTCCCCGCGGAAGGCGGCGAGCTCCGGCGAGACCTTGGTGGGCACGTCCCGGATGTCCAGCCCGAAGGCACGGTGGAATTCACGGACCAGGTGGACGGGCGATGAGCTCATGCGGCCGACTGTAGCGGCCCTCACCGACACTTCCCCTACCGGTCCCTTCCCGCCCCTCTGTGAGCCCCACCCTGGTCAGAGGGTGTGCGGGCTGGCAGGATCGCGCCCATGCCCATCGCGCTGTCCCGTATCGGCCGGCGCCGTGCCCTGCAGGGTGCGGCCGCCGCCGTCGTCGCGCTCGGACTGCTGCTGTGGTGGGTCGCGCCCTGGCGCGAGGAGCCGCCCGGCGGGACGGTCACGCTGAGCACCGGCACCCGTGCGGGGGTGTACCAGAAGTACGGCGAGCTGCTGCGCTCGTCCCTCGACAAGCACATGCCCGACCTCGAGGTGCGGCTGCTGACGAGTGACGGCTCCCAGGAGAACGTGCGGCGGGTGGCGACCGGGCAGGCCGACTTCGCGATCGCGGCGGCCGACGCGGTGCAGACGTACCGGCTGAGCGGGCGGGCGGGCGCCGACCGGCTGCGCGGGGTGGCCCGGCTCTACGACGACTACGTGCAGCTCGTCGTCCCGTCCGGCTCGGACATCCGCGCGGTAGCCGATCTGCGGGGCAAGCGGGTCGCCATAGGGCCGCCCAAGTCGGGCGTCCGGCTGATCGCGAACCGCGTCCTCAAGGCGGCCGGCATCGACCCGGAGAAGGACATCCAGCCGTCCTCGGACGGCATCGACGTCGGCCCCCAGCGGCTCGGACACGGCCTGGACGCCTTCTTCTGGTCGGGCGGGGTGCCGACGGACGGGCTGAAGAAGTTCGCCGAGAACTCCTCGCTGCGGTTCGTGCCGATCCCCGCGAGCCTGGTGGCCGAGCTGCACGAGCAGGGCGGCGGCACCCGCCACTACCGGGCGACCAACATGCCGGAGTCCGCCTACCCGGGCAGCCAGCACGGCGTGGCGGTGCCGACCCTGGCCGTGTCCAACCTGCTGATCACGCGCGCGGACGCGGACCCCCGGCTCACCGAGTGGCTGACCCGCATCGTGCTCAGGAGCCGGGACAACATCGGGGCGCATGTCCACTCGGCCCAGCTCGTCGACGTCCGCACCGCGATCTACACCGATCCGCTCCAGCTGCACGAGGGCGCGCGCAGCTACTACCGGTCGGTGAAGCCGTAGGGCTTGGTGGGGCCGTAGTACTTGTGGGGCCGTACTACTTGTGGGCCGTACTACTTGCGGGGCCGTAGTACTACCGTCACCGCGCGGAGCCGTTCCTCGGCACCATCACCGTGACCTTCAGCCCGTGCGGCTCATGGTGGTCGTACGTGATGGAGCCGCCGCCCGCCGCCAGAAGCGCCCGGGTGATGGACAGGCCGAGGCCCGAGCCCTTGATGTTCTGGTGCCGTCCGCTGCGCCAGAAGCGGTCGCCGATGCGGGTGAGCTCCTCGTCGGTCAGCCCGGGCCCGTTGTCGGTGACGACCACACTCACCGTGTCGCCGTTGGAGCCGACGGTCACCTCGACGCTCTCGCCCTCGGGCGTGAACTTCACCGCGTTGTCGATGACCGCGTCCAGTGCGCTGGACAGCGCCACGGGGTCCGCCCAGCCAGTGGTGGGCGGGCAGTCGCCGGTCAGCCGGACGCCCTTCGCCTCCGCCGTCGGCGCCCAGGCGGCCACCCGCTCCGCGGCGAGCGCCCCGATGTCGGTCACCTGCAGCTGCGGTTCGCTGTGCTCGGCGAGGGCCAGGTCGAGCAGGTCGTCCAGGACCTGGGCGAGCCGCTTGCCCTCCGCCTGCACCGAGGCGATCTCCTCGTTGCCCTCGGGCAGCTCCAGGGCGAGCAACTCGATGCGCAGCAGCAGCGCCGAGAGCGGATTGCGCAGCTGGTGGGAGGCGTCGGCGACGAAGGCCCGCTGCTGCTCCAGCACGTTCTCGACGTTGTCGGCCATCTCGTTGAACGACCTGGCCAGCCGTCTCAGCTCCGGCGGGCCGCCCGCCGCCGCGACCCTGGACTTCAGCCGCCCGGTGGCGATGTCGTGCGTGGTGGCGTCCAGGATCCGCACCGGTCGGAGCACCCAGCCGGTCAGCCGCAGGGCCGCGCCGACGGCCAGCAGCATCGCGGCGGCCTCGCCCGCGGCGATCACCAGCCAGCCCTTCAGGATCCGCGAGCGCATCTGCCCGGTCGGCGAGTCGGTGACGACGACCGCGACCACGTCGCCGTCCCGGATGACGGGTGAGGCCACCACCAGGCTGCGCCGCTCCCAGGGCCACACCTGCTGGGGGTCGTGGCTGCGCCGGCTGAGCAGCGCCTCCTGGAAGGCGGCCCGCACCTCGCCCGTGCGGGGCAGGTACCAGTCCTCCGGGGCGTGCGCCATCGGGGAGTCGTTGCGGTAGAAGACGCCCGCGCGGATGCCGTACACGTCGTGGTAGCTGCTCAGCTCGCTGCGGAGCGTCTCCCGGCGCTCGTCGACGTCGCCGCCGGCCGGGTCGGAGGGCTCGGTGACGAACTGGGCGAGGGCGGCGAAGCGCGCGGTGTCGTCGATCCGGTCGACGACGACCCGCTGCTGCTGCGCGCCGGCCAGGCTGACGGCCAGCGGGACCCCCAGGGCGAGCAGGACCGCCGCCATCAGGACGATGAGCAGCGGCAGCAGACGAGTGCGCACCCGGCCCCGCTATGCCACGGGCGCGACGAGCCGGTACCCGACTCCGCGAACCGTCTCGATGAGGGCGGGCATGCGCAGCTTGCTCCGCAGGGAGGCGACGTGCACCTCCAGGGTGCGCCCGGTGCCCTCCCAGCTGGTGCGCCAGACCTCGCTGATGATCTGCTCGCGGCGGAAGACCACGCCGGGCCGCTGCGCGAGCAGGGCGAGCAGGTCGAACTCCTTGCGGGTGAGCTGGACGACCGAACCGTTGACGCTGACCTGCCGGGTCGGCAGCTCTATGCGGACCGCGCCGAGGTTCAGCTCGGTGTCCGGGGTGCCGCCGGATGCGGGCTCGTCCTGGGCGCTGCGCCGGCTGACGGCGTGGATCCGGGCGAGCAGTTCGCCGGTGTCGTAGGGCTTCACCACGTAGTCGTCGGCGCCGAGGTTGAGCCCGTGGATGCGGGAGCGCACGTCGGAGCGGGCGGTGACCATGATCACCGGGGTGCTGGTGCGCTTGCGGATCTTGCTGCACACCTCGTAGCCGTCCTGGTCGGGCAGGCCCAGGTCGAGCAGCACCACACCGAAACCGTTGCCCTCGGGGACGAGCGCCTGGAGCGCCTCCTCGCCGCTGCGCGCATGGGTGACGTCGAACCCGTGCCGCGCCAGCACGGCCGACAGGGCGGCGGCGACGTGGTTGTCGTCCTCGACGAGCAGCAGTCTCACCAGGGCTCCCTTCGGTCCATCGGCCGTACCATCTGACTGTGGACACATCCGGTGTGCCCGCGCGTGTGCATCTTGCAGTGACGCCGATGGACGAGGACGGCGTCAAGAGGGTTCCGGTTGCGCTTCGGTACCGTTACCCGGCCGATATGAGCCCTGCTCACAAGTGCTACGACGAGTGTCTGATTGCTATCGGATCGTGATGCTCAGATTCCCCTCAGATGTAATGACGCAGGTCTGAAGGATTACTACTGTCCTCCGAAACCGAGGAGGACGGAGCCTGAGAGCGATGACCGAAGTATCGGTGGCCAAGGAAGATGTGGCCGCGACCGGCGACCTGGTCGTCCTGAAGAGCGTCAACAAGCACTTCGGCGCGTTGCACGTACTCCAGGACATCGACCTGACGATCGCCCGTGGCGAAGTCGTCGTGGTCATCGGACCCTCCGGGTCCGGGAAGTCCACCCTGTGCCGCACCATCAACCGCCTGGAGACGATCGACTCCGGGACGATCACGATCGACGGCAAGCCCCTGCCCGAGGAGGGCAAGGCGCTCGCCCGGCTACGGGCCGATGTGGGGATGGTCTTCCAGTCCTTCAACCTCTTCGCGCACAAGACCGTGCTCGAGAACGTGACGCTGGGCCAGGTCAAGGTTCGCAAGAAGGACAAGAAGGAAGCCGAGGAGCGGGCCCGCGCCCTGCTCGACCGGGTCGGCGTGACCGCGCAGGCCGAGAAGTACCCGGCTCAGCTCTCCGGCGGTCAGCAGCAGCGTGTCGCCATCGCGCGGGCGCTGGCGATGGAACCCAAGGTCATGCTGTTCGACGAGCCCACGTCGGCTCTCGACCCGGAAATGATCAACGAGGTTCTGGAGGTCATGCAGCAGCTCGCCCGCGACGGCATGACCATGATCGTCGTGACCCACGAAATGGGGTTCGCCCGTTCGGCTGCAAATCGCGTGGTGTTCATGGCGGACGGCCGCATCGTCGAACAGGCTGCGCCGGACCAGTTCTTCAGCAATCCGCGCAGCGACCGAGCCAAGGACTTCCTGTCGAAGATCCTTCACCACTGACGCGTAATACGCGCTCCCCGACTTGCGTCACCGGACACACTGACCGGGCCGCATCACTTCACCAGTCAAAGGATGTGCACCATGAAGCTCCGCAAGGTCACCGCCGCCTCGGCCGCTGTCATCGCCCTCGCCCTCACCGCCACCGCGTGTGGCGGTGACGACGGCGGCGACTCCAACAGCTCCGGTTCTGGTGGCGGCAAGACGATCAAGATCGGCATCAAGTACGACCAGCCGGGTCTGGGCCAGAAGACGCCGCAGGGATACGTCGGCTTCGACGTCGACGTGGCCACCTACGTCGCGAAGAAGCTGGGCTACGAGCCGGACCAGATCGTGTGGAAGGAAGCGAAGAGCGCCGACCGCGAGACCATGCTGCAGCGCGGCGACGTCGACTTCATCGCCGCCACCTACTCCATCACGCCGGAACGCCAGGAGAAGGTCGACTTCGCCGGCCCGTATCTGCTGGCTCACCAGGACGTCCTCATCCGCGCCGACGACAGCTCCATCAAGTCGCCGAAGGACCTCAACAACAAGAAGCTGTGCTCGGTGGCCGGCTCGACTTCGGCACAGAACGTCAAGGACAAGCTGGCGCCCGAGGCCGACCTGCAGACATACCCGACGTACTCGGCGTGCCTGAGCGGTCTGCAGAACAAGGCGATCGACGCGCTGACCACCGACGACTCGATCCTCGCCGGCTACGCCGCCCAGGAGCAGTTCAAGGGCAAGTTCAAGCTCGCCGGCTTCAAGATGACCAACGAGAACTACGGCATCGGCGTCAAGAAGGGCAGCGAGCTGAAGGACAAGATCAACAAGGCGCTTGAGGAGATGGTCGCCGACAAGTCCTGGCAGAAGGCCGTGGAGAAGAACTTCGGCCCGGCCAACTACCAGTACGAGCCTGCGCCGAAGATCGGCGAGATCAAGAGCTGACGCCACGGCTGAGGCAACGCCCGACGGGTGCGCCGTCCTCCGGGACGGCGCACCCGGGTATCCCTATACGCGGAAGCGCGGGAGATCGTGTTCGACTTTCTGAGTGATTACGACGTCCTGGGAGCCTTCTGGACGACGGTGCAGCTCACGCTGCTCTCGGCCATCGGCTCCCTGATCTGGGGCACCGCGCTGGCCGCCATGCGGGTCGGCCCGGTGCCGCTGATGCGCGGCTTCGGGACCGCCTACGTGAACATCGTGCGGAACATCCCGCTGACCGTGATCATCCTGTTCAGCTCGCTGGGCCTGTACCAGACGCTGGGCATCGACCTGGGCGCGGACAGAACGGAGTCGATCAACTTCCGGCTCGCCGTGCTCGGCCTTGTCATCTACACCTCGGCCTTCGTGTGCGAAGCGCTCAGGTCCGGCATCAACACCGTGCCGGTGGGTCAGGCGGAGGCTGCCCGTGCCATCGGGCTGAGCTTCTCACAGGTGCTGTGGTTGGTCGTGCTTCCCCAGGCATTCCGCTCCGTGGTCGGTCCGCTGGCCAACGTCCTGATTGCACTGACCAAGAACACCACGGTGGCTGCTGCGATCGGCGTGGCCGAAGCGGCATTGCTGATGAAGGAGATGATTGAGAACGAAGCGCAATTGCTTCTGATCTCCGCGATCTTCGCCTTCGGGTTCGTGTGTCTGACGCTGCCGACCGGCCTGATCCTCGGCTGGGTGGGCAAGAAGGTGGCGGTGAAGCGATGAGTTCCGTTCTCTACGACGCGCAGGGCCCGCGCGCCAAGCGGCGCAATGTCCTGTTCACCGTCGTGTTCCTGGTGGCCCTGGCTGCCTTGCTGTGGTGGGTGTTCAGCACCCTCAAAGAGAAGGGCCAGCTCGAGTGGGTGCTCTGGAAGCCCTTCTTCACGAGCGGTGAGCCATGGTCGACGTACATCTGGCCCGGGCTGCAGAACACGCTGAAGGCCGCGGTGCTCGCCGTGCTGATCGCCCTGCCGCTCGGTGCGATCTTCGGCATCGCCCGGCTCTCGGACCACGTGTGGATCAGAGTGCCGGCAGCGATCGTGGTCGAGTTCTTCCGAGCCATCCCCGTCCTGATCCTGATGATCTTCGGGCTCGCCCTGTTCGCCGAGTACACCAGCGTGTCCTCGGACGACCGGCCTCTGTACGCGGTGGTCACGGGCCTGGTGCTGTACAACGCCGCCGTTCTGGCCGAGATCGTCCGCGCGGGCATTCTGTCCCTGCCGAAGGGCCAGTCCGAGGCCGGCAAGGCGATCGGCCTGCGCAAGGGCCAGCTGATGCGGCTCATCCTGCTGCCGCAGGCGGTGACCGCGATGCTGCCGGCGATCGTCAGCCAGCTTGTTGTGATCGTGAAGGACACGGCACTCGGCGGTGCCATCCTCACCTTCCCCGAGCTGCTCTCCTCGGCGAACACGATGAGCGGCTACTACGGCGCCAACGTCATCGCCAGCTTCACGGTCGTGGCCGTCATCTTCATCGCCCTCAACTTCGCACTGACGAGCTTCGCGAGCTGGTTGGAGCGCAAGCTGCGCAGCAGCAAGCGGAGCACGGGCGCGGTAGTCGGGACAGAGATGGTCGAAGACCTCGAAACCGCGGGACACGCCCCGCCTGTGGAGCCCGGGGACACCCCCAAGGCATAGGTACCACCTCCTCTCACATCTCCAGGAGGGGGCGGCGGCACACAAGTGCCACCGCCCCCTCCTCGCATGAGCGTCGTGTTCCGTGGCTGCCTTGAGGAATGGAGTCCGGCACACCTGCCCGCCGCGCCTGCTCCCGTGCCGTACCCGTCTCTACGCAGGACGTTTGTGAGCCGGCGAATACAGCAGACCGGCCCTGCTGCACCCATGAGGGGAGGGTTGCAGGCAGGGCCGGTGACTGTGGCAAAGCCTCGCAGATCGTGTCCTGTGTCTGATACTCAAGCCTGATCGAGGGTCAATGCCCGTACGCTCGCCCGTATCGCGATGCGGACAACCGCGCGTCACTTGATCGGCTTGATGGAAACGCTCTGGGTGTCTCCGCTGACCGGCAGGTAGACAGACAGGGTCACGTTGGCCTTCAACTTGCCGATGATACTGATCACCGCAGTCTTGTTGCATCCCTTGACGGTGGTCTCGTCATCGGTGTAGCCACCACCAGGATGGGCAGCTGCGACGCGCACGCGCCACCTCTGGCAACCCTTGTAGGTCACGCGGATGTAATGGTTGCGCGTGTTCTTCATCATGAGACTGCGATACTGCTTGTCCGTGTAATGCCACTTGTTCGGCAAGCCGAGACTAACCGTCCCCTTGCGGGTACCGAGATAGATGGCATCCACGTCGTCGGCGGCCGCGGGAGCGCTCGCCAGAGCTCCTGTCACAACCGCGAGAGAAGCCCCTAAAGCGGCCATTCGTGCTCGCGGCGAGCGATGCAGAACAGACATTTTCCCTTCCTTGGTTCCTGCCCCTACTGCAAGATGCTGCACCAGACTGGACGCATCCGCATTTCCCGCTCACGCCGGGTAGTCGCCCCACTTCCACGACCACGCATCGTGAAAGTCGGTGTCGGCGTAATAGATGATCCTGGCTTGAGCATAAAACGACTTGCACTTGCTCTTTGAAGGCAGCGTCTTCGTCTCCGTCTCGACCGGCGCTCGACCGGAGGTCATCTTGTCGTACACCTTCTTCGCCGGCTTGTTGCAGTAGATCCAGCCATGAAGCCCCATCACCTTGGCCTTGCATCCGGGCTTGGTCCGGAACCAGGCCTTGAGGTACGACCCGTATTGATCGGAGTCGTACCAGATCTTGAGCTGAGGCTTGCCGCAACCGCCCGCAGCTGCAGCGGGAGGAGCAGTCAGCACGGTTGCCGACGTCGCCAGGACGGCACTGGCGACAGCGACGGAAGCGCGCCCCGCATGCCGGCGAAACGACCGCCGTTTCATGACGGATGATGATTGCATCGGATCAACCTTCCCGTGATGTCTGCGCCATCATTTGAACAGCGAAACGATCAGTTGCATCGCTGAAAACGAGGACGTGTCCAATACGACCGCGACTCACACGCCCCTCGGTATCCCCTTTCTGGGGGGTTGATGAGCCCGATGGAACATATCAACCCCTTCACCCAAATCAGAGAATCCGGGCAATGGTGGCGTTGATGAGTTTTTCACCACCCAAAGACGGATATCGCCCGCCGACGGCATCGGATGGCGTGCCGGCACCTCATGAAAACCTCAAATTGGAGACCAATAGCCAATACCAAGCTTGACTGCCTGACAGTCGCAGAGAAATGATGGAACGAATCGACCGCCCTGACCAGGCGGCCAACGTCATGATTCCGCGTCACAAGGACTCACGGGGGCGTGAAGTGCGAATTGGAATCATTGATTGCGGGGGCCCGTTCAGAGCCGCGTTACGCGACGCTCTGGAAGCTCAGCCGTTTTCGACCACCCTGATCGAGGGCAATGTTCAGCGGACAACACCATCACAGGTGATGCCCGACATAATTGTCAGCAGTCACGCCGCGTGGCAGCACTCCGCGCCGACGCTGTGCGCGCCGAACGATGGGCAGCCCGGAATTCCGGTCCTGGTCATAGCTGACCAGGTTCTCACGAGTGACGTCCGTGAGATCCTGAGTCTGGGCGCTGCCGGGATTCTTCTCGCAGAGACCGCAGCACAGCACATTTCCTGGGCATTGCCGGCGATCTCAGACGGGCACCGTGTCGTCTCGCCCGAAATTTCGGATGCAATGATCAGCGAATACCTGGCATCCACCATCGCTGCGGCTCAAGAAGGTTCTGCCCGGGACAGAGTTCACAGCCTCAGCCACAGAGAACAACAGGTGCTCAGTCTGGTCAGTCGGGGGATGTCCAACCGGGCCATCGCGTCAAGCCTCTTCATCAGCCCGGAAACCGTCAAAGATCATGTTCGGGCGATATGCACCAAGCTGAAGGTCGCAAACCGCGTCCAGGCGGCCCATGTGGCATGGCTCGCGCGAACACACGAATGGCGGGCTGCCTGCACAGCAGACGGCTGAGCGGGCAGCGCTCGCGTGATCGCCACGGTCACCGGTCGCTTGACGCGGGCACCGGCAATAGGTTGCATACTTTCTGTGATCGTGCACCCTGCTCCACCTACCTGTTCCCTCACGGCCCCTCAGACGTCGCTTCGAGCAGGGGGCGCCGTGCAATGGACCCGGTGATCGTCGTCGGAGCGGGGCCCGTGGGGCTCACGCTCTCCCTGGCACTGGCACGGCAGGACGTGCCGTGTGTGGTGCTGGACGAGGGTCCGGGCAAGGACGAACCGCGTCCGGCGCGCACCGTCGTGCTGCGCGAGGACACCGCCGCGCTGATGGAACGGTTGACCGGCGTGCGGCTCACGCAGCTCGGCTGCCGTTGGGCCGGATGGCGGTCGATGCGGCGCAGACAGGTGATCAGTGAGGTCGCCTTCGGTGACGGCGGGGCCGTGCCTCCGCTGCACATCGCCCAGCACGTTCTCACCGGCGCGCTGCGCTTGGCCCTCGCCGGCGAACGGCACGTCGAGGTCGCCGCGGAGAGCCGCCTCGACTCCCTGGAGCAGGAGCCCTCGGGTGTCACCGCTCACACCCGCGGCCCCAAGGGGACCTGGTGGAGGGGGAGTTACCTGGTCGGCTGCGACGGCCCCCGGTCGACCGTGCGCAAGCTCCAGGACATCCGATTCCCGGGGCGTACGGCGGTGGAACGTCACGCCGTGGCCGTGCTGCGCACGGAACTCCCGTGGGAGAACGAGGCATTGCTGCACCGGTTGCCGCCCTGGCGCTCATCCGGCCCCTCGGCCGGCGAGATCACCGCACGGCCCCTGCCGGACGGTCTGTGGCGGCTGGACTGGCTGCTGCCTCCGGGCAAGGACCTGGTCACACCGGAGATGCTGCTCGCCCGCATCCGGGAGACGCTGGCCGGCTGGACGAACGGGACGACTCCGCCGTACGAGCTCCTGGACACCGGTGTCCACACGGTGCACCACCGGCTCGCCCGGCGCTGGCGGGCGGACCGGGTGTTCCTCGCCGGGGACGCGGCGCATCTGCTCGGCGCGCTGGGCACACACGGGCTGGACGAGGGGCTGCGGGACGCCGACAACCTCGCCTGGAAGCTGGCGCTGGCCTGGCATCACGGGCCGCGCGATGCACTGCTCGACAGCTATCAGGCCGAGCGGCGGGCGGCCGTCGCCGCCCGGCTGCGTGCCGCCGACCAGGCGCTGCCCATAGTGCGGGGCGGCGGAGGGCTGCGCTCCTACGTTCCCGGCTCGGCGCGCAACCACGAGATTCTGCTGATGGACGGTCACCTCGGGCGGGGCGCACTGGGTGCGCCGGGGGCGTACGGTGACTCACCGCTCGCGCCGGGGCGGCTCGAGAGCGAGGTCGCGGTCGACACCCCGCCGGGTGCGCAGGTGGCGGACGTCCGGGTCACGGCGGAGGACGGCACCTTCGTGCAGCTGCGCGAGCGGCTCGGCCGCGGTGCGCTGCTGGTGGTGCTGGTCGCGCCGGGTACGGCGGTGTGGGAGCGCCGGCACTGGATGTCCGCCGGGATCATGCCCCGGCTGGCGGCGGCCGTGGCGGCGCTGCCGCACCGGGCGGAGCTGCTGGTCGCGGAGAGTTACCCGGGGGCGCCGGCCCACAGTGTGCTGCTGGTGCGCCCGGACGGGCATCTGGTCACCGCGCTGAGCGGTGTCCGCCCGGCGGATCTGTACGCGGCGACGGAGGCGGCGCTCGGCGGACCTGCGGATGAGGGGACGGAGGCTCGTGCGGGAGCGGAGGCGGAAGCGGGGGCGGAAGCGGAAGCGGGGGCCGTGTCGGGCTGACCGGCGGTCCTGGAGGTTCCTCGTGCTGAGCGCAGAAGGGCCGTGACCGGTCACCGTGTGGTCCACATGGTGACCGTGAGTTGAACGGGTCGGCGGCTTCGTGGTGTACTCCGGCCCGTGACCGACACCTGTGTGCGCCTGTGGCGGAGGGTTCATATGGACCTCCTCCGCTATGCGGGCTGCGTGTGTCGCTCGTCCGTCTGATCTCGCGCTTCTTTCACGCCCTTTCGCGCGCTGCCCCGCCGCCTCGCACGCACACCGGTGCGTTGCCGTCGCTTGGGCGCGCGCTTTCGCGAACGCCTCAGGACGGTGCACGTGTCTGTCTCCTCTTCCCCCGCCCCCACCCCCTCCCCCGCCGTCTCCACCTCCGCCCCCGCTGCCGGTTCTGCGGCTTCTGCCGCTCTTCGGTCGGGCGCCGCGCCGACGCAGGCCGAACTGTACGACTTCGTGCGGCGGGTGGCCGCCGACGCCGACCTCATCGCCTCGCTCCCCCTCGACCCCGAGGGCCGCACCTGGGTGCGCCTCGACGGGCCCGGTGGCAGCGAGGCCTGGCTGATCGGCTGGCCGCCCGGCACCGGCACCGGCTGGCACGACCACGCCGAGTCCGTCGGCGCCTTCATCACCGCCTCCGGCGGGCTCAAGGAGAACTCGCTCGCCGTGCGGCTGCCCACCGACGGCTGGAGGACGCTGGAGCTCACCGACGGCGTGGACCGCTCACGCCGGCTGCCGGCCGGCCAGGGCCGCGCCTTCGGCCGGCATCACGTGCACGAGGTGCGCAACGAGTCGCAGGACCGGCACGCGATCTCCGTGCACGCCTACTACCCCCCGTTGCCGCAGATCCGCCGCTACAGCCGCAGCGGACCGGTACTCCGGCTGGAGCAGGTCGAACGCCCGGAGGACTGGCAGTGAGCGTCAGCAGCACAAGCGTGGCGACCCCGCTGGGCGAGGCCGCCACGCCGGGTGAGGCGATCCCGCTGGGCGCGCCCACCGCGCCGGACGGGGCGACCACGGGTGCCGTGGGCATCGACGCGCTGCTGGAGCGGGTGCGGTCGGACTACGAGCGCATCGAACCCCGCGACGCCCATGCCGCCGCCCAGGCCGGCCAGACGCTGCTGGTCGACATCCGCTACGCCGCCCTGCGCGAGCGGGACGGGCTCATCCCCGGTGCCCTGGTGGTCGAGCGCAATGAGCTGGAGTGGCGTCTCGACCCGCAGGGCAGCCACCGTCTCCCCGAGGCCACCGGTCACGACCTGCGGATCGTGGTGATCTGCGACGAGGGGTACGCCTCCAGCCTGGCCGCGGAGTCCCTGCACCGGCTGGGGCTGCACCGGGCCACCGATCTGATCGGCGGTTTCCAGGCCTGGCGTGCGGCCGGGTTGCCGGTGACGCCTCCGTAGGGCGCGGAGCGCAGAGCACGAAGCCGGAGACCGGGGTCGTTCTAGAACCCCTCGCCCGCCAGGAACTCCGTGTCCTCGCCCTCCTCCTCCAGTGCCTGGCGCACCACGCGGAGGGCGAGCCCCTCGGAGTAGCCCTTGCGGGCGAGCATCCCGGCGAGGCGGCGTATGCGCTTGTCGCGGTCGAGGCCGCGCGTGGCCCGGAGCTTGCGGGCGACGAGCTCACGCGCGGTCGCCTCCTCCTGCTCGGAGTCGAGCTGGGAGACGGCGGCGTCGATCAGTGCGGCGTCCACGCCCTTGGTCCGCAGCTCCTGGGCGAGGGCGCGGCGGGCCAGGCCCCGGCCGTGGTGCCGGGACTCGACCCAGGCGTCCGCGAAGGCACTGTCATCGATCAGTCCGGCCTCTTCGAAGCGGGACAGCACCTCCTCGGCGGCGGCGTCGGGGATGTCCCGCTTGCGCAGGGCGTCGGCGAGCTGTTTGCGGGTGCGCGGGGTCCCGGTGAGCAGGCGCAGGCAGATCGCCCTTGCCCGCTCGACCGGGTCCCCCGGGGACTCCTCCCCCTCGGCCCTCGACGAGGTCGAGGCGCCCCCGTCCTGGGCGGTCGCGTCGCCGAAGGTGCGGCGCCCGCGTCCGCGTCCACCACGCGGCCCGCCGTCACGCGAGCCGCCTCCCCGTGTCCCGCCCGTGCGGCGCGAGCCCCGGGTGCCTCGGCGCGGGACGTCGCCCGGCGTCTCCGCCGGGATGCCGTCCGCTGCCGCGGTCTCGTCGCCGTACCCGTAGGTCGCCTCCGCGTCCGCGGCTGAGCCGTCGCCGGCTCCGATGCCCCTCCCCCGCCGGGCACCGGATGCGGCGAACTCGTACTCGGCCCAGTCCGTTCGTCGGGTCACGGGTCAGCTCTTGGCTGCCGCGGCCTTGGACTTGCCGGCCTTGGCCGCCGGGGCCGGAACCGCGGGCGCCTCGGCGGGAGCGGCGTCCTTGCCCGGCTCGGTGGCGCTCTCCTCGGGCCGTACGCCGACGCCCAGCTTCTCCTTGATCTTCCGCTCGATCTCGTTGGCGAGGTCGGGGTTGTCCTTGAGGAAGTTGCGGGCGTTCTCCTTGCCCTGGCCGAGCTGGTCGCCCTCGTACGTGTACCAGGCGCCGGCCTTGCGGACGAAGCCGTGCTCCACGCCCATGTCGATCAGGCCGCCCTCGCGGCTGATGCCCTGGCCGTAGAGGATGTCGAACTCGGCCTGCTTGAAGGGGGGCGCGACCTTGTTCTTGACGACCTTGCAGCGGGTGCGGTTGCCGACCGCCTCCGTGCCGTCCTTGAGGGTCTCGATGCGGCGGATGTCGATGCGCACCGAGGCGTAGAACTTCAGCGCGCGGCCACCGGTGGTGGTCTCCGGCGAGCCGAACATCACGCCGATCTTCTCGCGGAGCTGGTTGATGAAGATCGCGGTGGTCTTGGACTGGTTGAGCGCGCTGGTGATCTTCCGCAGGGCCTGGCTCATCAGGCGGGCCTGCAGACCCACGTGGCTGTCGCCCATCTCGCCCTCGATCTCCGCGCGGGGCACCAGGGCGGCGACGGAGTCGATGACGATGAGGTCGAGGGCGCCGGAGCGGACCAGCATGTCCACGATCTCCAGGGCCTGCTCACCGTTGTCCGGCTGGGACAGGATGAGGTTGTCGATGTCGACGCCGAGCTTCTTCGCGTACTCGGGGTCGAGGGCGTGCTCCGCGTCCACGAAGGCGACCTGGCCGCCGGCCTTCTGGGCGTTGGCCACCGCGTGCAGGGTCAGGGTCGTCTTACCGGAGGACTCGGGGCCGTAGATCTCCACCACACGGCCGCGCGGCAGGCCGCCGACTCCGAGGGCGACGTCGAGCGCGGTCGACCCGGTCGGGATGACCTCGATGGGCTCCTTAGACCGCTCGCCCATGCGCATGACGGCGCCCTTGCCGAATTGCCGTTCAATCTGTGCGAGCGCGGCGTCGAGCGCCTTCTCGCGGTCGGTTCCTGCCATGGGTTCCACCCGATTTGCTTGAGTCGATCGCTTCACGTCAAAGACGCTAGCGCCTGCCACTGACAATGCGTCCCGACGTCTGTCCGGCCTGTGGATAACTCCGGGACCTTCTCACCCGAACTGGATCAGAACACCCGTCGTTGAGCCTCATCGGCGCCTCCATAAGAATAGATGTTCGATTTTCGTGTCAAGCGCACCACGCGGCACGGGCGGGACAGGCCGTCGCGTACCCTTCCTGCCTCCGACCGCACGGCCGACGACTGTTTCGCGCCTCCACAGCTGGCCGCGGTCTATGACGCGCTCGACCCCGACCGCAGCGATCTCGGTCCCTACCTTCGGATGGTGGAGGCGTTCGCGGCACGCCGGGTGCTGGACACCGGCTGCGGGACGGGGGTGTTCGCCCGTCTCCTGACCGGCCGGGGAGGGAGTTCGTCTTCCTGGCACGACGTCCATGACCTGCAGGAGGTCAGGGCAAGGGGTGAGGACGGAGCGGGCGGAGGACGCGGCCGGAAGACGGTCGGAGGACGCAGCCGGAAGAGAGTGGTCAGAGGAGCCCCGCCTGCCGCTCGGCGAAGTTCGCCTCGGCCTCGGCGTTGAGGCGGTCGCGCTCGGCGACCGGGGTGGCGTTGATCGCGCGCAAGGCGTCGTGGCAGACCTTGCCCATCACGTCGTCCGTCACCCCGTGCTTCCTCATCGCTTCCACGAAGGCGTCCCAGGTGATCGGGTCGAGCTCGCAGATCTCCTCGTCCCACGTCTCCTCGTCGTGCCGAGGCAGCGCCTCGCTCATCTGCTGCTCCTTCTCGCGTCCTTCGCATGCGGGTCGCGACGCTGCGCTCGGGCCGGGCCGGTTTCGACGACGCACTCGAAGAGGGCCGGCGCACGGGCGAGGTTCACCGGCGGAGGATCACAGGGTCCGCTCACGAACCTTCGGCGTCGCCGCCCGGCGGGCGGGTCGCGCTCGGGCCGCGGGACCACAAGCGGCGGGCGCGGGTGAGCAGACCGGTGCCGTCGCCGCGGTGGCCGTGGACGCGGGGGTCGTCGGTGACGTCGTAGCGCTTCACATAGGCGCCGAGGAACGCCTGGAGCGTGGCGACCGCCGGAATGGCGATCAGCGCACCGACCGCGCCGAGCAGCGCGGTGCCCGCGACGACCGAGCCGAAGGCGACCGCCGGGTGGATGTCGACGGTCTTCGAGGTCAGCTTGGGCTGCAGCACATAGTTCTCGAACTGCTGGTAGATCACCACGAAGATCAGCACCCACAGCGCGTACCAGGGGTTGACCGTGAACGCGATCAGCATGGGCAGGGCACCCGCCAGATAGGTGCCGATGGTGGGGATGAACTGCGAGACCAGCCCCACCCACACGGCCAGCACGGGCGCGTAGGGCACGTCCAGGACCTCCAGCAGCACATAGTGCGCCAGGCCGGATATCAGGGCCATCAGACCGCGCGAGTACAGGTAGCCGCCGGTCTTGTTCACCGCGATCTCCCAGGCGCGCAGCGCCTCGGCCTGCCGGGCAGGCGGCAGGAGGGAGCAGATGGTGCGCCGCAGCCGCGGGCCGTCGGCGGCGAAGTAGAACGAGAACAGGGCGACCGTCAGCAGCTGGAACAGTCCGCCGAGGACCTGCGCGGAGACGTCCAGGACGCCGGAGGCGCTGTTCTGGACGTAGTTGCGCAGCCAGTCGGAGCGCAGCAGGCCCTCCTGGATGTCCACGCGGCGCAGTTCGGTGTGGAAGTGGGTGTTGATCCAGTTGATGACCGAGTCGAGATAGTCCGGGAAGTCCTCGACGATCTTGATGATCTGCCCGGCCAGCATGGACCCGAGCAGCGTGACGAAGCCGGCCCCCACGATGAGTACGCCCAGGAACACCACGAAGGTGCCGAGCCCCCGGCGTACGCCCCGCGCGGCCATCCAGCTCACGGCCGGCTCCACGGCGAGCGCCAGGAAGAACGCGATCAGGACGTTGATCAGCAGGCCGGTGAGCTGGTGGAAGGCCCAGCTGCCCAGCTGGAACAGGCCGTACAGCGCGAGCGCCAGCACCAGGGCACGGGGCAGCCAGCGCGGCATGCGGGCCCCCGCTGCGCCGCCGGGAGCCGCCGCGGGTCCGGCGGGCGGGGGTGCGCCAGGGGTGGAAGGGGGAGGGGCTGCCTGCCCGGTCTCGTCAGTCGGTGCCACGGAGTCAAGTCTCACCCACGGCTGTGACAGCCGTCTGCCCGCGGGCGATCTCTGTGACCATCGGCGTGAGAGAAGGTGCGTCCACCTCAGCGCTTCTCTGCGTCACGGAGGGTCCGTCACCTCAGCGCCCCGCTCGGATCAACGCTTCTCCGGAGGGACCTCCATCACCGCGCAGACCACCTGCCAGACGTCCTTGGCGTCCCAGCCCGCTGCCAGCGCCTGGTGGACCGTGCGCCCGCCGAGCTCCGACATGACATGGTCACGCGCGAAGGTGTCGGCATAGCCCGGCCCGAAGTGCTCCGCCATCCGCTGCCAGAAGACCGTCAACCGCATGCCTCCAGTATCCCGCCTGCGGGGGTGGCCCCCGCCGGGACCGCGTACCGATACCGCTTTCCGCCCTACGGTCGGCCCCATGGCCGATACCGGAGCTTCCCCCCATGACCCGACCTCCCGGACGCACACCCCGCTCGCGCGGGCGGAGCAGTTCGTCTGGCTCACCGCACGGGTGCTCGAGCAGCGGCTGTTCGCCCACCACTTCCTGGGCGGCGGCGCCGAGCCGGTGGAGACGGCGCTGGACGCCTACCGCAACGAGGACGGCGGCTACGGCCACGGGCTGGAACCCGACCTCCGGGGCCCCGTCAGCCAGCCCCTGCACACGGCCCGCGCCCTGCGCGTCCTGGACGCCGTGGGCCGCTGCACCGACCGGCGTGCGGAGCAGGTGTGCCGCTATCTCACCTCGGTCTCCACCGCGGACGGAGCCCTTCCGGCGATCCATCCGAGCCAGCGCGGCTACCCCGCGGCTCCCTTCGTCCCGATCGTGGACGACCCGCCCAGCGAACTGCTCGCCACCGGCCGCGTGGTGGGCCTGCTGCACCGCAACGAGGTGTGGCACGCCTGGCTGTTCCGGGCCACGGACTTCTGCTGGCAGGCGGTGGAATCGCTGGAGCGGTCCCATCCGTACGAGATCGAGGCGGCCGTCGCCTTCCTGGACGCCGTCCCGGACCGTGCCCGCGCGGAGGCGGCCGCGGACCGGCTGGGGCGCCTGGTGCGCGGGCAGCGCCTCGCAGCCCTCGACCCGGACGACCTCGACGCCTACCCGGTCGCCCCCGGCTACGCGCCGGGCGAGCACCACTTCCCGCACGACTACGCACCGACCCCGGACTCGCTCGCCCGCGCCTGGTTCACGGACGAGGAGATGGCCCGCTCCCTGGACTACCTCGCGGCCGAGCAGCGTGAGGACGGCGGCTGGCCGATCCGGTGGCGCCGCTGGGCGGCGGCCCCAGCGCTGGAGGCCCGCCCCATGGTGACGATCGAGGCGCTCCGCACCCTGCGGGCGTACGGCCGTCCCGTGGACTGAGCCCATCCGGGACCGGCGCGCGCCGGCGGCACCCTCAGCCGCTGAGCGCCCGCACGCCCGCCGTCACCGCCACGGCGACCCCGACGACGACCAGGAACGGCGCCCGCAGGACGAGGGCCACGGCGGCGGCCCCGACACCCGCGGCACGCGCGTCCAGGACCAGCGACTGGCCGTCGGCGAAGGTCTGCTGCGCGGTGAGGGCGGCGAGCAGGGCGACCGGCAGCAGCGCGGCGAGCCGCCTGACGAGGGGCCGCTCGAGGACACCGGCCGGCACCAGGAGACCGGCGAGCTTGACGGCGTAGCAGCCGACGGCGGTCACACCGATGGCGATCCAGATGTTCAACGGTCCTCTTCCTCAGATGCCTCAGATACCTCAGATGCCTCAGATGTCTCAGATATGTCGGATGCCTCAGACGCCTTGGACGCCCCGTCCCGGCGCCCCCGCGCCCACAGCACCACCGGCGCCGCCAGCGCGGACACCAGTACCGGCACGCCGGCGGGCAGGACGGGCAGCAGACCGAGCCCGAGCAGGACGGCGAGCCCCGCGACGGCCCGCTCGGTGGTGGTCCTCAGCATCGGGGCCAGCAGCGCCAGGAAGACGGCCGGGCCGGCCGCGTCCAGACCCCACGCCTCGGTGTCCCCGATGGCCTCCGCGCCGAGCGCCCCGAGCAGCGTGGTGAGGTTCCACAGCACGTACAGGCTGAGCCCGGTCACCAGGAAGCCGATGCGCGCGCTGCGCCGGGTGGGCTGGGCCAGCGAGACCGCGGTCGTCTCGTCGATGACCCACTGGGCGGCCAGCGGCCGCAGCGTACGCGGCAGGGCCAGCAGCTGGGACAGGCGCAGCCCGTAGAAGGCGTTGCGCACCCCGAGGAAGAACGCCCCCGCGGCGGCCGTGAACGGGCCGCCGCCCGCCGCCAGAGCGCCCACCAGGGCGAACTGGGAGGCGCCGGTGAACACCAGCAGGCTCAGCGCACAGGTCTGCAGCAGCGTGAGCCCGCTGCCGGCCGAGGTCACGCCGAAGGCGAATCCGGAGAGTCCGACGGCGATCCCCACCCCGAGGGCGTCCCGTACGACGGCACGGTCGGGCTTGTCGGGGGTGTGAGTGGTTGCTGCGAGGGTTGCGGTGCGTTGTACTGCCACACTCCGGACGGTACGAGAAGCCCGCGCCGGGCGTCTTGTACGTTCTTGCGCTCGCGCTGGTAGGCGCCCGGGGGCACGCCGACGATCCGGCTGAAGTGCCGGTTCAGGTGCGGCTGGTCGGTGAAGCCGACGGCGACGGCGGCCTCGGACGGCGTGGTCCCCGCGTCCAGCAGCTTCCTGGCCCGCCGTACCCGGGCGTCGGTGAGCCAGGTGTGCGGCGGCATGCCGTAGGTGTCGCGGAAGGCGCGCAGCAGGGCGAAGGCGCTGGTGCCCAGCTCGGCGGCGAGCTGCTCCAGCGTGGGCGGCGCGGCCATCCGTTCCTCCAGGATCGCCCGTGCGCGTGCGGCGGTCCTGGCGCCCGCCGTGCGGACCTCGCGGCGCGGCAGCGTGCCGCCGTTGAGCCGCAGCAGCCGGGTCACGGCGACCCGCAGCAGGGTGTCGGCGGCGAGCGCGTTGCCCTCGTCGGTGGCCCGCAGCACCTGGTGCACCAGGCGGACGGTGTACGGGTCGTCGAGTACCGGTGAGACGAAGCCGGGCGTGCCGCGCAGGGTGGTGGTCTCGGCGGCGATGGCGGCCACCACTTCGGGCGACGGGTAGACCGCCCCGTAGCGCCAGCCCTCGGGGACGCCGGCCCGCCCGGTGTGCGGGGTGTCCGGGTTGACCAGGGCGAGCGCGCCGGCTCCCGCGTACTGGTCGCCCCCGCCGTGGTGGAAGACCTCGACGCCGTCCGCGATGGCGGCGATCACGAAGTGCTCGTGGGTGTGCCGCACGAACTCCTTGCGGATGTACCGGGCGCGCAGCAGGTCGACGCCGGGCAGCTCGGCGAACTGCCAGTGCCGGGCCCGCTCCCTGCCCCGCTCCGCTCCTCGGTTCGTTCCCGCCATACGCCCATTGTCCGCGACGCCCCGGACCACGGATCCCGCCTCCCCGGCCGCGGACCCCGCCTCCCCAGCCGCAGCCCCCGGCCTCCCGACCGCAGACCCCGCCTCCCCGGCCACGGATGCCCCCTCCCCAGCCGCGGACCCCGCCTTGCCGACCGCCCGCCGGCTGCCCGGCCGCGCGTTCCCGCCTCGCTCCGGCTTGCGCTTCCGTGCGCGCCTCGCTCGGGCCTGCACCTTCCGCCGTCCTCGGCCGCGAACCGGGGTGGACCGGGTCCTGCCGAGCCCTCGCCCGGCCCCGGCCGTCCGGCACCGTGCGCGCAGCGCACCGGGCGCGTCCGGCCCCGGCCGCCCGGCTGCCATCGGTGCCGCCCCGGCCGCCCGGGCCGCCCGGCTGCCATCGGTGCCGCCCCGGCGTTCCGGCCGCCATCGGTGCCGCCCCGGCCGCCCGGCCGCTCGAGGCCGTTGTCAGTGGCGGGGTGCACGATGGACACATGGTCAGCGATCCGCGTCGAGCCCTGGACGGCTTCTCCCCCGCGACCCGTGGCTGGTTCACGGGGGCGTTCTCCGCGCCCACGGCCGCCCAGGCCGGGGCGTGGCAGGCCATCCGTGAGGGCTCGGACGTGCTGGTGGTGGCGCCCACCGGTTCCGGGAAGACCCTGGCCGCCTTCCTCGCGGCGCTGGACCAGCTGGCCTCCACGCCTCCGCCCGCCGATCCGAAGAAGCGCTGCCGCGTCCTGTACGTCTCCCCGCTGAAAGCGCTAGCGGTCGACGTGGAGCGCAATCTGCGCAGCCCGCTGACCGGCATCCGCCAGGAGGCGGTGCGCCTGGGCCTGCCCGAGCCCGAGGTGAAGGTGGGCATCCGCTCCGGGGACACCCCGCCGGCCGAGCGCCGCGCGCTGTCCACACGGCCGCCGGACATCCTGATCACCACCCCGGAGTCCCTGTTCCTGATGCTGACATCGGCCACCCGGGACGCGCTGACCGGCGTGGAGACGGTGATCCTGGACGAGGTGCACGCGGTCGCCGGCACCAAGCGCGGCGCGCATCTGGCCCTGTCCCTGGAGCGGCTGGACGAGCTGCTGCCCATGCCCGCCCGCCGTATCGGCCTGTCGGCGACGGTCCGCCCGGTCGACGAGATGGCGCGTTTCCTCTCTCCGCGCGGCAAGGTGGAGATCGTCCAGCCGGAGTCGGGCAAGGAGTTCGACCTCTCCGTCGTGGTCCCGGTGGAGGATCTGGGCGAGCTGGGCGGTTCCCCGGTCGCGGACGGCTCGGAGGGGGCCGAGCGTCCGTCGATCTGGCCGCATGTCGAGGAGCGGATCACCGATCTCGTCCAGTCGCATCGCTCGACGATCGTGTTCGCCAACTCCCGCCGGCTCGCCGAACGCCTGTGCAACCGGCTGAACGAGATCGCTTACGAGCGTGCCACCGGCGAGTCCCTGGACGAGCACCACTCCCCCGCGGAGCTGATGGGCGGCTCCGGGGCCGCCCATGGCGCGCCGCCGGTGATCGCCCGGGCCCATCACGGCTCGGTGTCCAAGGAGCAGCGGGCCCTGGTCGAGGAGGACCTCAAGGCGGGCCGGCTGCCCGCGGTGGTCGCCACCTCCAGCCTGGAGCTGGGCATCGACATGGGCGCCGTGGACCTGGTGGTGCAGGTGGAGTCGCCGCCGTCCGTCGCCTCCGGACTGCAGCGGGTGGGCCGCGCGGGCCATCAGGTGGGCGCGGTCTCCACGGGCGTGGTGTTCCCGAAGTACCGCGGCGATCTGGTGCAGGCGGCGGTGGTCACCGAGCGGATGCGCTCGGGTGCCATCGAGTCCCTGAGAATCCCCGCCAACCCGCTCGACGTGCTGGCCCAGCAGCTGGTCGCCATGACGGCGATGGACACCTGGCAGTACGACGACCTGCTGGCCGTGGTGCGCCGGGCCGCGCCCTTCGCCTCGCTGCCCGAGTCCGCCTTCACCGGCGTGCTCGACATGCTGGCCGGCCGCTATCCCTCCGACGCCTTCGCCGAGCTGCGTCCGCGCGTGGTGTGGGACCGGGTCACCGGCGAGATCACCGGCCGCCCCGGCGCCCAGCGGCTCGCCGTGACCTCGGGCGGCACGATCCCCGACCGGGGCCTGTTCGGGGTGTTCCTCGCGGGCGCCGACCCGAAGAAGGGCGGCGGCCGGGTCGGCGAGCTCGACGAGGAGATGGTCTACGAGTCCCGGGTGGGCGATGTGTTCACGCTGGGCACCAGCTCCTGGCGCATCGAGGACATCACCCGTGACCGGGTGCTGGTGTCCCCGGCGCCCGGAGTGCCGGGCCGGCTGCCGTTCTGGAAGGGCGACCAGCTGGGCCGGCCGCTGGAGCTGGGCCGCGCGGTGGGCGCGTTCCTGCGCGAGGTCGGCTCGCTGTCCAAGGAGGACGCCCGGCTGCGGATGCTCGCGGCCGGGCTGGACGCCTGGGCCGCGGACAACGTCCTGGCCTACCTCGACGAGCAGCGCGAGGCCTGCGGCCATGTGCCGGACGACCGCACCATCGTCGTGGAGCGCTTCCGCGACGAGCTGGGCGACTGGCGGGTGGTGGTGCACTCCCCGTTCGGCGCCCAGGTGCACGCCCCGTGGGCGCTGGCGCTCGGCGCCCGCCTGTCCGAGCGGTACGGCATGGACGCCCAGGTGATGCACGCCGACGACGGCATCGTGCTGCGCCTGCCGGACGCCGACCTGATGAGCCTGGACCTGCTCGACCAGGAGCCGATGAAGGCGGGCGCGGAGTACGACGCCGACCAGGCGCCGGTGGGGGCGGCGGACGTCGTCTTCGACAAGGGCGAGATCGACCAGATCGTCACCGACCAGGTGGGCGGCTCGGCGCTGTTCGCCTCCCGGTTCCGCGAGTGCGCCGCCCGTGCGCTGCTGCTGCCGCGCCGCAACCCCGGCCGGCGCACACCGCTATGGCAGCAGCGTCAGCGTGCCTCCCAGCTGCTCCAGGTCGCGGGCGAGTTCGGCTCCTTCCCGATCGTGCTGGAGGCGGTCCGCGAATGCCTCCAGGACGTGTTCGACGTCCCGGGCCTGGTCGAGCTGATGGGGGACCTGGAGTCCCGCAAGGTGCGCCTGGTCGAGGTCACCACCCCCGAGCCGTCGCCCTTCGCCCGCTCCCTGCTCTTCGGCTACGTCGCCCAGTTCCTCTACGAGGGCGACTCCCCGATCGCCGAGCGCCGGGCCGCCGCGCTGTCCCTGGACTCCCGGCTGCTCGCCGAGCTGCTCGGCCAGGCGGAGCTGCGCGAGCTGCTGGACGCCGAGGTGCTGGTCGAGCTGGAGCGCGAGCTGCAGTGGCTGACCGAGGACCGGCGGGTGAAGGACGTGGAGGGCGTCGCCGACCTGCTGCGGATGCTCGGCCCGCTCACCGATGCCGAGCTGGCCGAGCGCGGCGCGGAACCGGGGTGGGCCGAGGAGCTGGCCTCCGCGCGGCGCGCCATCCGGGTCCGCATCGCCGGCGCCGACCACTGGGCGGCCGTCGAGGACGCCGGGCGGCTGCGGGACGCGCTGGGCACCGCGCTGCCGGTCGGCGTGCCGGAGGCGTTCACCGAACCGGTGAAGGACCCCCTCGGTGACCTCCTCGCCCGCTACGCCCGCACCCACGGCCCGTTCACCTCGGCGACCGCGGCGGCCCGCTTCGGTCTGGGCGTGGCCGTCACCGAGGGCGCTCTGCAGCGGCTCTCGGCGGCGGGCAGGATCGTCCAGGGCGAGTTCCACCCGGCCGGGATCGGCCAGGAGTGGTGCGACGCCACCGTGCTGCGCCGGCTGCGCCGCCGTTCCCTGGCCGCGCTGCGGCACGAGCTGGAACCGGTGCCGTCGGCCGCGCTCGCCCAGTTCCTCCCCCAGTGGCAGCACATCGGCAAGGGGCATGCGCTGCGCGGCATCGACGGTCTGGTGCGCGCGGTGGAGCAGCTGCAGGGCGCCTCGGTGCCCGCCTCCGCCCTGGAGAAGCTGGTCCTGCCGTCCCGGGTGGCGGACTACGCCCCCGCGATGCTGGACGAGCTCACCGCCTCAGGAGAGGTGGTGTGGGCGGGCGCCGGTTCGCTGCCCGGGAAGGACGGCTGGGTCTCCCTGTACCTCGCGGACGCGGCCCCGCTGCTCCTGCCGCCGCCCCATCCCCTGGAGCTGACCCCGCTGCACCAGTCCGTGCTGGACGCCCTGAGCGGCGGCTACGGCCTGTTCTTCCGGCAGATCGCCGACCAGGTCCGCGCCACTCACCCGGAGGTCACCGATCCGCAGCTGGCCGACGCCCTGTGGGACCTGGCCTGGTCGGGGCGGCTGACCAATGACACGCTCAGCCCGATGCGCGCGTACCTGGGCTCCGGCCGCACGGCGGGCTCCACGGCCCACCGCGCCAAGCGCTCGGTCCCGCGCGGGCGCTACGGCTCGCTCACCGCGGCCGCCCGCAGCGCCTCCCGCAACGGACCGCCGACCGTCGCCGGCCGCTGGTCCCTGCTTCCCGAGCGGGAGCCGGACACCACGGTCCGCGCCCACACCCTGGCCCGCACGCTGCTCGACCGGCACGGCGTGGTGACCCGCGGCGCCGTCGCGGCGGAAGGCGTCGAGGGCGGCTTCTCGGCGATGTACCGGGTGCTGTCCGCCTTCGAGGAGACCGGGCAGGCCCGGCGCGGCTATGTGGTGGAGGGTCTGGGCGCCGCCCAGTTCGCGATGGACGGGGCGGTCGACCGCCTGCGCGCGGTGTCCAATGCGCGCGAACGCGGCGACACCCTCCCGGCCCCCAACGCCATGGGGCCGCACGGACAGCCGCGGACCGAAGCCGACCCGTTCGCCGCGCACGGCTTCGCCGCACCGGCCGACGGCTCCCCCGGCTCCGCCCCCGGCCACGACGGCCCACCGGGCGACTTCGGGTTCGCCGACGACGGCTTCCCCGGTGACGGTTCCTCGGACTCCTCCCGCACCACGCCGAGCGAGTGGATCTCGCCCCGTGATCTCACGCCGGGGAGCCCGCCCCCGTGGCAGCAGGGCGGACGCGCCTCCTACGACCCCTTCGCGGGCCGCCGCACCGGCCCGGACCGGTCCTCCCGGGCGGTCGTGCTGGCCGCCGCCGACCCGGCGAACGCCTACGGTGCCGCACTGGGCTGGCCCGAGCCGCCCAACGGCGCGAGCCACAAGCCGGGGCGCAAGGCGGGCTCCCTGGTGGTGCTGGTCGACGGCGAGCTGACGCTCTACATGGAACGCGGCGGCAAGACCCTGCTGGCCTGGCCCGCCGACCCGGACGCCGAGCCCGCCGACGACAGCCGGCTGCCGGCCGCCGCTGAGGCCCTCGCCACGGCCGCCCGTGCGGGCTCCCTCGGCACGGTCACGGTGGAGCGCGTCAACGGCACCCCCGCCCTGACCTCTCCCTTCGGCGTGCTGCTGGAGTCCGCGGGATTCATCGCCACGCCCCGAGGGCTGCGTCTGCGTGCCTGACCGCCCCCGCCCCGCCCCGGCCCGTCCCGCCCTCCGCCCGCGCCCGGCCGCTTCGCGGCCGACGTGCCACCCTTGACCCATGCCCGAAGGAGACACCGTCTGGCAGGCCGCGCGACGGCTGCACAGCGCCCTCGCGGGCAAGGTGCTGACCCGCAGCGATCTACGGGTGCCCCGGTTCGCCACGGCCGACCTCACCGGCCGCACCGTCCTCGACGTCACCCCGCGCGGGAAACACCTGCTCACCAGGATCGAGGGCGGTCTGACCCTGCACTCGCATCTGCGGATGGACGGGGCGTGGAAGGTGTTCGCCAACGGCCAGCGCTGGACCGGCGGCCCCGCCCACCAGATCCGGGTGATCCTCGGCAACGCCGAGCGCACGGCGGTCGGCTACCGCCTGCCCGTGCTGGAGCTGCTGCGCACCGCCGACGAGGACCGCGCGGTCGGCCACCTGGGACCCGATCTGCTGGGCCCCGACTGGGACCCCGAGGTGGCGCTGGCCAACCTCCTCAAGGACCCCGACCGCCCGCTCGGCGAGGCCCTGCTGGACCAGCGCAACCTCGCCGGCATCGGCAATGTGTTCAAGAGCGAGCTCTGCTTCCTGCTCGGTGTCACTCCCTGGCTCCCGGTGGGCGCCCTGCCCGGCGACCGCGCCGCATACCTGCCCGAACTCGCCAAGGCGCTGCTCGACTTCAACCGCGAGCGCCCGATCCGCAGAACGACGACCACGACAACCCCGGCAAACATGCCGCCCGTGGTGACCGGCCCGCCCGCGCCTACCGGCGCCCCGCCCCACACGGGCAGGCGCCCCTCCCGCGCATCGGGCACGGCGGCCAACCGCGGCCCCGACCTCTTCGTCCACGGCCGCGCGCCCCGCCCCTGTCTGCGCTGCGGCACCCTCATCCGTGTCGCCGACCAGGGCGACGGCTCCCGCGAGCGGCCCACCTACTGGTGCCCCACCTGCCAGCGCGGCCCGGCTCCCGAGCCCAGAAGGCCCCGCCGCGACCGCACCCGCCCGACCGGCTGAACGACTGAAACGGCTGAAACGGGCCCACTGACCCCCCGACCCAGACCGACGGACAGGGGCGACTGCCTGCTGACCTCACCGCAGCCACCCCACAGGGTCACGGGCGCAGCCCGCACCACCATCACGCCTCCCCCTGCGCATCACCCCGATGCCCCGTCACCGCCCGCCAGGCCCGGCGCCACCGCCCCGCCGCGAGGGCGCCCTCCGCCTGCCCCTTGGGCACGCAGTGCACCGGCAGCAGGCTCAGCCCCCAGCCCCCGGCGACGACCGCCGCCTCCAGCACACCGGCGCCGGGCGCCAGCACGAGTCGTGCCAGCGCCCACCACCACAAGGCTCCGAGGACCGCAGCGACCCCCCCAGCGCGCCATGCGCGCCGCCACGTCACCCGTTCTCGGCCTGGAACATCCAGTGCTGCTTCTCGAGGTCGGCGGTGATGCCGATGAGGATGTCCTGGCTCACCGGATCCGGTTCCTCGGTCGCGGCCACCCGCTCGCGCATCCGGGCGATCACCGCGCCCAGCGCGTCCACGAGCGTGCCCACGGCCGTGGTGTCGTCGACCCAGCCCTCGGGCGTGACCCCGATGCCGCTGCCGACGGCCACCGTCGCCGCACGGCCGTCCGGGGAGACGCCCAGTGCCGCGCAGCGCTCGGCCACCGTGTCGGAGTGCTGGCGGGCGACGGTCACCACCTCGTCGAGCTGCAGATGGACCGAGCGGAAACGCGGCCCGACCACGTTCCAGTGGATCTGCTTGGCCACCAGGGAGAGATCGATCAGGTCAACCAGGGCGCCCTGCAGCGCCTCGGAGACGGTCTTGAGATTCGCATCGGACAACGGGCTCTTCACGACGTACATCCGCACCTCCGTGACTCACCCCCCGCGGCTCGCCCCCCGTGATCCCTCAACGATGACCGCCGCGGGGCACACCGGCAAACGCACCCCCGCAGCACGACTACCCCCGAAACGCGAAAAACCCCGGCGGCACCCTCCCGGTTTCCCGGAAGGGCCCCTCCGGGGCCTGTCACACCTTCACGCCGCCGCTCAGGCGGCGACCACGTCCACCGCTTCGGCAGGCGCCTTGATGGTCACCCGTTCCGGTGGCACACCGGTCACCGAGACGGAACCCAGCATCGGGCGCACCGGCGTGGGCACAGGTTCGCTGGGGGTCGCAGCAGCAGACTGGGCCAGCTCGGCGAGAGCGAGTTCGTCGCTCACTTCCCGCATGAGCTCGGACATCCGTACGTCCAACGCGTCGCAGATGGCGGCGAGCAGTTCGGAGGAAGCCTCCTTCTGCCCCCGCTCCACCTCGGAGAGATAGCCGAGTGAGACTCGGGCGGACGAGGAGACTTCGCGCAGAGTACGGCCCTGGCGCTGGCGCTGCCGACGCAGCACGTCACCCAGCAGGCGACGGAGCAGAATCATCGGTGGCTCCCTCCTCGGACCGCATGGCCGCATTCTTCTCGCCCCACCGTACCGCCTCGCGCCGCGGCCGTGCGGGGAGCGATGTCGTGTTCACTCAGGGCTGCAAACATCAGAACCCCCCGTTCCGTTCCGTTCCGTATCCTATGCCCGCTCATTCCCGGTCTGATCGCCCGCAAGCTCCTCGAGGAGCAGTGCGAGTACGCTCCGTACACTCTCCATACGAATTTCCGCGCGGTCGCCGTTCAACCGCAGGTGCCGCACTTTTCCGCCGCGGGCGGAACCGGAACCTTGTGTGAAGGGTCCGTCCACCGCGACGAAGACCGTGCCCACGGCCTGCCCGTCCTGGGGGTCGGGGCCGGCGACACCGCTGGTCGCGATGCCCCAGTCGGCGCCCAGAAATCTGCGCGCTCCTGCGGCCATCTGCCCCGCGACCTGGGCGTCCACCGCTCCCTTGCGCGCCAGCAGCTCGGCGTCGACGCCGAGCAGGCGGTGCTTGAGGTCGGTGGCGTAGGCGGTCACCGAACCCCGGAAGACCTTGGAGGCGCCGGGGACCGAGGTGATCTCCGCGGACACCAGTCCGCCGGTCAGTGATTCGGCGACGGCCACCGTCGTGCCGTGCACGGTGAGTAGCCGCACGACTTCGGCGGCCGCGGAACTCACTCTGCCGTCTCCTCCAACGCCGCCTTGCGCTCGGCGATTCCCTTCCGGCGCAGCACAATGGCCTGTCTCACATAGTCCAGTCCGGTCACCACGGTCAGCACGACCGCCGCGGCCATCACCCAGAAGCGCAGGGTGGCCAGCCAGCCCGTCAGCGCCAGCACATACATGCCGACGGCGACGCCCTGGGTGAGCGTCTTGAGCTTGCCGCCGCGGCTGGCGGGGATGACGCCGTAGCGGATGACCAGAAAACGCAGCAGGGTGATGCCGAGTTCCCGGCCGAGGATCACGCCGGTGACCCACCAGGGGAGGTCGCCCAGCGCGGAGAGACAGATCAGGGCCGCTCCCATGATCGCCTTGTCGGCGATCGGGTCGGCGATCTTCCCGAAGTCCGTGACGAGGTTGTAGGTGCGGGCCAGATGACCGTCGAACAGGTCGGTGATCATGGCGATGGCGAAGGCCGCCCAGGCGAGTGAGCGCCAGGCCGGGTCGTAGCCGCCGTCGGCCAGCATCAGCATGACGAAGGCCGGCACCAGGAGCAGCCGGAGCATGGTGAGCAGGTTGGCGATGTTCCAGACGCTGGCCTGGTTCACGGCCGCCGCCGCGATCTTGCCGCCCCGTGCGGGCTTGCCGTTGCCCTCGGTGCCGGCGGTGTCGGCGGGCACCTTCCCGGACACGGCCGCCGCCGCGACGTCGGCTCCGGAGAGCTCGCCGCTGCCGGAGGCACCGCCGGGAGCGGCGCCGGAGGGCTCCTGCGCCTCGCGTGCGGCCGCGCGGCGTCCCGCGAAGGCGCGTCCGCCGGCCTGGCCGGGGGTGCGGCGGGCACTCGCGCCGGGCTGTCCGGCTCCGGAGCCGCGGCCCGCGCCCGCTGCGGGTCCGCCCGGTGCCGCGCTCGCGGCCGCCCGGCGCGCGCCGACGGGGCCTCCTGCCGCGGATGCCGGGATTCCCGTCATCTGCCTGCCTCCTCACCGCGCGTGAGCGCACCCTGGAACAGCGGTTCGGCGACCAGGTCGACGCCCTCGGTGCCCACCACCTTCGCCTCGACCATACGGCCGACGTCCAGTCCCTCGCCGTTCGTCAGCAGCACCTGGCCGTCGGTCTCGGGGGCCTGGTGCGCGGCGCGGCCGTACACGCCGTCCTCCTCGTCCACGGACTCCACCAGCACCCGCAGGGTCTCGCCCACTCGTTCCTCGGCGCGCTGGGAGACCAGCTCCTCGGCGAGGCGCGAGATGTGCGCCAGCCGCTCGGCGACCACGTCCTCGGGGAGCTTGTCGTCGTAGGTCGCCGCCTCGGTGCCCTCCTCGTCGGAGTAGCCGAAGACGCCGATGGCGTCGAGCCGGGCGTGGTTCAGGAAGCGTTCCAGCTCGGCGAGGTCGGCCTCGGACTCGCCGGGGAAGCCGACGATGAAGTTGGAGCGGACGCCGGCCTCGGGCGCCTTGCCGCGGATGGTGTCGAGCAGTTCCAGGAACCGGTCGGTGTCGCCGAAGCGGCGCATGGCGCGCAGCACTCCGGGCGCGGAGTGCTGGAAGGACAGGTCGAAGTAGGGGGCGACCTTCTCGGTGGAGGTCAGCACGTCGATCAGGCCGGGCCGCATCTCGGCCGGCTGGAGGTAGCTGACCCGGACCCGCTCGATGCCGTCGACTCCGGCCAGCTCGGGCAGCAGTGACTCCAGCAGACGGATGTCGCCGAGGTCCTTGCCGTAGGAGGTGTTGTTCTCGGAGACCAGCATGATCTCCTTCACGCCCTGCTCGGCGAGCCAGCGCGTCTCGTTGAGCACGTCGCTGGGGCGGCGGGAGATGAAGGAGCCGCGGAAGGAGGGGATGGCGCAGAAGGAGCAGCGCCGGTCGCAGCCGGAGGCGAGCTTGACCGAGGCGACCGGGGAGCCGTCCAGGCGGCGGCGCAGGGGCGCGCGGGGGCCGGAGGCGGGCGCGAGGCCGTCCGGCAGGTCGCCGGGACCCTGCTCCGGCACGGCGGGCCCGTGCCCGGGCAGCACCACGGAGGCGGCCGATTCCTGCCGCTCGACGGGGCTGATCGGCAGCAGCTTGCGCCGGTCGCGCGGGGTGTGCGCGGCGTGGATGCCGCCGCTGAGGATGGTCTGCAGGCGCTCGGAGATCTGCGTGTAGTCGTCGAAGCCGAGCACGCCGTCGGCCTCGGGGAGGGCCTCGGCGAGCTCCTTGCCGTACCGCTCGGCCATGCAGCCCACCGCCACCACGGCCTGCGTTCTGCCGTGCTCCTTGAGGTCGTTGGCCTCCAGGAGGGCGTCGACGGAGTCCTTCTTGGCGGCCTCGACGAATCCGCAGGTGTTGACGACGGCGACGTCCGCTTCGGCGGCGTCCTCCACGAGCTGCCAGCCGTCCGCCTCCAAACGGCCTGCGAGCTCCTCCGAGTCCACCTCGTTACGGGCGCAGCCAAGGGTGACGAGTGCGACGGTACGGCGTTCAGGCATGGGCTCAAGAGTACTTCGTCCCGCTGACACCCCACGTCGACGGGGTTGACCGAACTCGGCCAACCCCGTCGTGAAAGCGCCCGTCGCGTCGGTTGTCCGGCGCCGGATCAGCCGGCCTGCGGATCGCCCTTGGTGTAGGTCAGGCGCTCCACGGCGCCGGGCTGCCAGTCGTCCTCGATCTTCTTGCCGTTGACGAACAGGTCGATCGCTCCGGCGTCACCGAGGATCAGGTTGATCTTGGAGCTGTCCTGGAAGGTCTTGGACTGGCCCTGCTTGAGCAGCCCGTCGAAGAGCTGCCGGCCGTTGTGGTCCTTGGCGGAGATCCAGCTGCGCCCGTCGACCGCGCTGACCTTGACGGTCACCTTGTCCTGGGGCGCGGCGGCGATGGCGCTGTCGGACGGCTCGGGCTTGGGATCGGCGGGCTTCTTCGACTTCGGGGTGGGCGTGGCGGACGCCTCGGTGGCGGCGTCGCCGGCGAGGTTGCTGTTGCCGCCGGTGTCGTCGCCGCCCTTGATCAGGGTGAAGCCGACGAAGCCGATGACGGCGACGATCGCGGCCACCATGGCCGCGGTCCAGTTCGGGCCGCGCCGTTCCGGACGGATGCGCTCCGCCTCGAACAGGGGTGCGGCCGGGGTGGGTGAGGGACGGCCGCCGTGCTCGGCGTCGTACTGGGCGAGCAGCGGGGCGGGGTCGATGTGGACGGCCTTGGCCAGGGTCCGGATGTGCCCTCGGGCGTAGACGTCGCCGCCGCAGGGGGCGAAGTCGTCGGCCTCGATGGCGTGAATGATGGAGATGCGGACCCGGGTGGCGGTACTGACGTCGTCCACGGTGAGCCCGGCGGCGATGCGTGCCTGCTGCAGTGCACGGCCGACGGAGGGGCGGGCTTCCTCGGACGCGTCGTCGAACGGACGCTCGCCTTCAGGGGAGTTGCCGATGGACACGGGCGCGCCTTTCGAGCGTGTAGCCACCTGTGCTGGAGGTTCAGTCTAGGGGTAGTACAAAAGGGTGGGGCAACCGGGCGGTCGGAACTTGTACGCCATCGGAATGGCCCGACATCCCGGTGGTGGTCCTGCTGTCTGTCCCTTCCCTCAAGTTGACGTGTGTCGCAGGGAAACGGTTGCTCAATGATCCCTTACGGGTGAGTCACGATCGTCCACCTGGACGCCCGGGCGGGACGGCCGTGACTTGTGTGCCTACCCTTCAGACTCCCCGCGGAGCATGGCGAGCACGCCATCCAGCTCATCAGGTTTCACGAGAACGTCACGAGCCTTCGAACCCTCGCTCGGTCCGACGATGTTCCGCGACTCCATCAGGTCCATCAGCCGGCCGGCCTTGGCGAAGCCGACGCGCAGCTTGCGCTGGAGCATCGAGGTCGAGCCGAACTGGGTGGAGACGACCAGTTCGGCGGCCTGGCACAGCAGGTCGAGGTCGTCGCCGATGTCCTCGTCGATCTCCTTCTTCTGCTTGGTGCCGACGACCACGTCGTCCCGGAAGACCGGGGCCATCTGCTCCTTGCAGTGCCGGACGACGGCCGCGACCTCCTCCTCGGTCACGAACGCGCCCTGCATGCGGATGGGCTTGTTGGCGCCCATCGGCAGGAACAGCCCGTCACCCTTGCCGATCAGCTTCTCGGCGCCGGGCTGGTCGAGGATGACCCGGGAGTCGGCGAGCGAGGAGGTGGCGAAGGCGAGCCGGGAGGGCACGTTCGCCTTGATCAGACCGGTGACGACGTCCACCGAGGGGCGCTGGGTGGCCAGCACCAGGTGGATGCCGGCCGCGCGCGCGAGCTGGGTGATGCGCACGATGGCGTCCTCGACGTCCCGCGGGGCGACCATCATCAGGTCGGCCAACTCGTCGACGATGACCAGCAGATAGGGGTACGGCTGGAGTTCCCGCTCGCTGCCCTCGGGCGGTTTGGCCTTGCCCTCGCGCACGGCGCGGTTGAAGTCGTCGATGTGCCGGTAGCCGTAGGCGGCGAGGTCGTCGTAGCGCAGGTCCATCTCGCGCACCACCCACTGCAGTGCCTCGGCGGCCCGCTTGGGGTTGGTGATGATCGGCGTGATCAAGTGCGGGATGCCCTCGTACGCGGTGAGCTCCACACGCTTGGGGTCGACCAGGATCATCCGGACGTCCTCCGGGGTCGCCCGCATCATGATCGAGGTGATCAGGCAGTTGATGCAGGACGACTTGCCGGAGCCGGTGGCGCCGGCGACCAGCATGTGCGGCATCTTCGCCAGCGAGTGCATGACGTAGCCGCCCTCGACGTCCTTGCCGAAGGCGACCAGCATCGGGTCGTCGTCCTCGGCGGACTCCGCGAGCCGCAGCACGTCGCCGAGGTTGACCATCTCCCGGTCGGTGTTGGGGATCTCGATGCCGACTGCGGACTTGCCGGGGATCGGGCTGATGATCCGCACATCGGGGCTGGCGACGGCGTAGGCGATGTTCTTGGTGAGCGCGGTGATGCGCTCCACCTTCACGGCCGGGCCGAGCTCCACCTCGTAGCGGGTGACCGTCGGGCCGCGGGTGAAGCCGGTGACCCGGGCGTCCACCTTGAACTCGGTGAAGACGGTGGTGAGCGACTCGACGATGGCGTCGTTGGCCGCGCTGCGCGCCTTGCCGGGGCCGCCGCGGGTGAGCAGGTCCAGGGACGGCAGCGCGTAGGTGATGTCCCCGGACAGCTGGAGCTGCTCGGCCCGCGGGGGCAGCTCGCGCGGCTTCTCGGGCGGGGTCTTGGTCAGGTCGGGGACGGAGCTCTCGGGCTCCTGCCGCGGCTTCCTGCCCGCGGCGGGCAGGTCCTGCTGGGGGCGGGCGCCCGGGACCGGGGTGGGCGTGGTGGGCTCCTGGTCGCCCACCCGCACGCCCTGGGTGAGGTCGGCGACCACCGGGGAGGGCGGCATTCCGTGCAGCACGGCGCCGTCGAGGGCGGCGGCCGCTGCGGCGGCCACGTCGACCGCGTCCATGGACCGGCCCGCGTCGGGCTGCGGCACGGCGGACCTGCGGGGCCGGCCGCGGCGGCGGGAGAGCGCCTCCTCCTCCGCCGCGTCGGGGTCGTAGTCCTGGAGGGCGGAACGGCCGCGCTGGCGACGGCCGGCGGGCAGGGCCTCGCGCCACTGCTCCTCGTAGCGCTCGTCGTCCTCGCTGAACTCCTCGAACTCATCGGCCTCGCTGCCGTCGTGGATGAGCCCGAGCCTCACGCCGAGCTGCCGCAGCCGCTGCGGGACGGCGTTGACGGGGGTGGCCGTGACCACCAGCAGGCCGAAGATCGTGAGCAGCACCAGCAGCGGCACCGCCAGCATGTCGGTCATGGTGTACGACAGCGGGGTGGCCGCGGCCCAGCCGATGAGACCGCCGGCGTCCCTTATGGCGTGCATGCCCGCGCTGCGGGCGGGCGAGCCGCAGGCGATGTGGACCTGGCCGAGCACGCCGATGACGAGCGCGGACAGGCCGATGACGATCCGTCCGTTGGCCTCGGGCTTCTCCGGGTGCCGGATCAGGCGCACGGCGATGGCGCCGACCAGCACCGGCACCAGCAGGTCCAGCCGGCCGAAGGCGCCGGTGACCAGGATCTCCACCAGGTCGCCGACCGGTCCCTGGAGATCGGCCCAGGTGCCGGCGGCGACGATCAGGGCGATGGCGAGCAGCAGCAGCGCGAGTCCGTCCTTGCGGTGCGCGGGGTCGAGGTTCTTGGCGCCCTGCCCTATCCCGCGGAAGATCGCGCCGACGGTGTGCGCCAGCCCCAGCCAGAGGGCGCGCACCAGGCGGTAGACGCCGCCGGTCGGGTTCGGCGCCGGCTTGGGCGCGGGCTTCTTCGCCGGGGCCCGCTTGGCGGCGCCCTTCTTCGCGGGGGCCTTCTTGGCGGCGGCCTTCTTCGCCGGAGCCTTCGCCGAAGCGGCCGCCTTCTTCGCGGGCGACTTCTTGGCTGCGGAGGGACGTGAGGCCATAGGTGTGAGGTTACCGGTGGAGACGCCGGGGGACACGTGTGCCCGATGCTTCACCCGTTCGTGTCGCTTCTTGCGTGGGAGTGAAGTTGACGCCGCATGAAGGCGGCCTCCCGTCGGCGTACCTCGGGAGACCCGGCAACGCCCTTGTGCCGGGCGTCAGTTCTGCGAGGGGACCGAGGAGGCGTTGCCCGCGCCGGGCTCGAGCGCGTCCAGCGCCCGCCGCAACCCCGTGAGCTTGCGCTCGAGATGAGCCGCCGTGGCCACCGCGGCCGCGTCGGTGGACTCGTCGTTGAGCTGTTTGGTCAGTGCCTCGGCCTGCTCCTCCACGGCCGCGAGCCGCGCCGACAGCTCGGCGAGCAGCCCCGCGGACTCCTTGGGCTCGCCGGCGTTCTTCTCGCCGCCCTCCAACTGCAGCCGCAGCAGCGCCGCCTGCTCGCGCAACTGGCAGTTCTTCATGTACAGCTCGACGAAGACCGACACCTTGGCGCGCAGCACCCAGGGGTCGAACGGCTTGGAGATGTAGTCGACCGCGCCCGCGGCATAGCCCCCCCCGGAAGGTGTGATGCGGGCCGTGATTGATCGCGGTCAGGAAGATGATCGGGATGTCCCGGGTCCGCTCGCGCCGCTTGATGTGCGCGGCGGTCTCGAATCCGTCCATGCCCGGCATCTGGACGTCCAGCAGGATCACGGCGAAATCGTCCGTGAGCAGTGCCTTGAGCGCTTCTTCCCCGGACGATGCCCGCACCAGTGTCTGATCGAGCGCAGAGAGGATCGCCTCCAGCGCCAGCAGATTCTCCGGCCGGTCATCGACCAGGAGGATCTTGGCCTTCTGCACCATGGCCCGCCCTCCTCGCCCCGGCTTGGGGCCTCCCCTGTCCGCGGTACCCGGGGGAGCACCGGCGGGTGCCCACCCGGGGGACGACTCCCTTGCGCCGCCCGTCCTTGTGCCGGTCATCGTAGCTGCACCCCGCCCGTCGCCACACCCTGTCACCGCGATGTCACTGTGCACATAGCGGAAACGCGGCGGGGGACCAGAAGGTTCCCCGAATCCCGTACTTCTACACGACTTCACCAGCGCCGCGTCGGCAACTCGACGGGCTCGACCGAAGCTTCCCGTCATATTCACGCAGCCTCCGTGATCGACCACTCCAGCCACCTCGCCGATCACTGCGGGTCGCCTCGCCGATCACCTCGCCGGTCGCCTCGGCGCTCACCTCGCCGGTTGCCTCACTCGTCCCGCATCCACTGCTGCATCACCGCCAGCAGGTGATCCGGGTCGACCGGCTTGGTCACATAGTCGGAGGCGCCCGACTCGATGGCCTTCTCCCGGTCGCCCTTCATCGCCTTCGCGGTGAGCGCGATGATCGGCAGGCCCGCGAACTGGGGCATCCGCCGGATCGCCGTGGTCGTCGCATATCCGTCCATCTCCGGCATCATGATGTCCATCAGCACCACGGCCACGTCGTCGTGCTGCTCCAGGACCTCGATGCCCTCACGGCCGTTCTCCGCGTACAGCACGGACAGCCCGTGCTGCTCCAGGACGCTGGTCAGCGCGAAGACATTGCGGATGTCGTCGTCGACGATGAGCACCTTCTGCCCGCCGAAGCGGACGCCGTGCTGCGTCCCCGGCGAGGACTCCTCGTCCCCGTCCCGCCACTGCTCGGACTGCGCGGCGCCCGGCTGCTCCAGCTCCGGCCGCTGCGGCGCCGCGGCGGCGGCCCTGCGCCGGCGCCGGAACAGCGCCGCCGGGCCGTTCTGGGTCTCGCGGTAGGACTTCACCTCGGCCGGCGTCTCGATCTCCGCCTCGGACAGCTCGGTGGAGTCCTCGCCCAGCGCCACCAGCTCCCCGGCCTCCAGCGACGGCATGGGCTGCTGGTAGCCGTGCGGCGGCAGCTCGCTCGGGTGCAGCGGCAGATACAGCGTGAACGTGGACCCCCGGCCGGGTTCGCTCTGCGCGTGGATCTCACCGCCCAGCAGCTGCGCGATCTCCCGCGAGATGGACAGCCCGAGGCCCGTGCCGCCGTACTTGCGGCTGGTGGTGCCGTCGGCCTGCTTGAACGCCTCGAAGATCACCCGCATCTTGCTGGCCGCGATGCCGATGCCCGTGTCGGTCACCGAGAACGCGATCAGCTCGGCGTCCGGGTCGGTGAGCGAACCGGCCTCCAGCAGCTGCTCGCGGATGTGCTGCGGCACGTCGTCCCGGGCGGGCCGGATGACCAGCTCCACCGAACCGGAGTCGGTGAACTTCACCGCGTTGGACAGCAGATTGCGCAGCACCTGCAGCAGCCGCTGCTCGTCGGTGTGCAGCGTGGCGGGCAGCTCCGGGGAGACCCGCACCGACAGATCCAGGCCCTTCTCCGCGGTCAGCGGCCGGAAGGTGGCCTCCACGTAGTCGACCAGCTGGACCAGCGCGATGCGCGTCGGGGAGACGTCCATCTTGCCCGCCTCGACCTTGGACAGGTCGAGGATGTCGTTGATCAGCTGGAGCAGGTCGGAGCCGGCGCCGTGGATGGTCTCGGCGAACTCGACCTGCTTCGGAGTCAGGTTCCCCTCGGCGTTGTCGGCGAGCAACTTGGCCAGAATCAGCAGCGAGTTCAGCGGCGTGCGCAGCTCGTGCGACATGTTGGCGAGGAACTCGCTCTTGTAGCGCATGGACACCGCGAGCTGCTCGGCGCGCTCCTCCAGGACCTGCCGCGCCTCCTCGATCTCGGTGTTCTTCACCTCGATGTCGCGGTTCTGACGCGCCAGCAGCTCGGCCTTCTCCTCCAGTTCGGCGTTGGACGCCTGCAGCGCCTTCTGCCGCTGCTCCAACTCCGCCGAGCGCTCCCGCAGTTGCTCGGTCAGCTCCTGGGACTGCTTCAGCAGCCGCTCGGTCTTGGTGTTGACCGAGATGGTGTTGACGCTGGTCGCGATCATCTCGGCGATCTGGTTGAGGAAGTCCTTCTGGATGTGTGTGAACGGCGTGAACGAGGCCAGCTCGATGACGCCGAGCACCTTCCCCTCGAACAGTACCGGCAGCACGATCACCTGCGCGGGCGGCGCCTCGCCGAGCCCGGAGGAGATCTTCAGATAGCCCGCGGGCGCCTTCTCCACCAGGATCGTGCGCTTCTCCGCCGCGGCCGTCCCGATGAGCCCCTCACCGGGCCGGAAGGAGGTCGGCATCGAGCCCATGGAGTAGCCGTAGGAGCCGAGCATCCGCAGCTCGAACTGGTCGTCGTCGGCGGCGCTCAGGTCCTCCCCGTCGACCAGCGGCATCGCCAGATAGAACGCGCCGTGCTGCGCGGACACCACCGGCGTCAGCTCGCTCATGATCAGCGAGGCCACGTCCTCCAGGTCCCGGCGGCCCTGCATCAGGGCCGAGATCCGCGCCAGGTTGCCCTTGAGCCAGTCCTGCTCCTTGTTGGCGATCGTGGTGTCGCGCAGGTTGGCGATCATCTTGTTGATGTAGTCCTGGAGCTCCTGGATCTCCCCGGACGCATCCACGTCGATCTTCAGGTTCAGATCGCCGCGGGTCACCGCGGTCGCCACCCGGGCGATGGCCCGCACCTGCCGGGTCAGGTTCCCGGCCATCTCGTTCACCGACTCGGTCAGGTCCCGCCAGGTGCCGTCCACGTCCCGCACCCGCGCCTGGCCGCCGAGCTGCCCCTCGGTGCCCACCTCGCGGGCCACCCGGGTGACCTCCTCGGCGAACGACGACAGCTGGTCGACCATCGTGTTGATGGTGGTCTTCAGCTCGAGGATCTCGCCGCGCGCGTCGATGTCGATCTTCTTGGTCAGATCGCCCTTCGCGATGGCCGTGGTGACCATGGCGATGTTGCGCACCTGACCGGTCAGGTTGGACGCCATCTGGTTCACCGACTCGGTGAGGTCCTTCCAGGTGCCCGCCACACCTGGCACATGCGCCTGGCCGCCGAGGATGCCGTCCGTGCCCACCTCGCGGGCGACCTTGGTGACCTGCTCGGCGAACGCGCTCAGCGTCTTGACCATGGTGTTGATGGTGTCGGCGAGCTGCGCCACCTCGCCGCGCGCCTCGATGTTGACCTGACGGGTCAGGTCGCCGTTGGCGACGGCCGCGGAGACCTGGGCGATGTTGCGCACCTGAGTGGTCAGGTTCTTCGCCATCAGGTTGACGTTGTCGCTGAGGTCCTTCCAGATGCCCGTCACGCCGGGCACGTGCGCCTGGCCGCCGAGGATGCCCTCGGTGCCCACCTCACGGGCCACCCGGGTCACCTGCTCGGCGAACGACGACAGCTGATCCACCATCGTGTTGACCGTGGTGACCAGCTCGAGGATCTCGCCCTTGGCGTCGACGGTGATCTTCTTCGACAGGTCGCCCTTGGCGACCGCCGTGGTCACCTCGGCGATGTTGCGCACCTGCATGGTCAGGTTGTTCGCCATGCCGTTGACGGACTGGGTGAGATCCTTCCAGGTGCCGGAGACGCCCTGCACCTCGGCCTGGCCGCCGAGGATGCCCTCGGTGCCGACCTCGCGGGCCACCCTGGTGACCTCCTGGGCGAACGACGACAGCTGATCCACCATCGTGTTCAGCGTGTTCTTCAGCTCCAGGATCTCGCCGCGCGCATCCACGGTGATCTTCTGCGACAGGTCGCCGCGCGCCACCGCGGTCGCCACCTGGGCGATGTTGCGGACCTGCGCGGTGAGGTTGCCGGCCATGCCGTTCACCGAGTCGGTCAGATCGCGCCACACACCGGCGACACCCGGCACCTGCGCCTGACCGCCCAGCCGTCCCTCGGTGCCCACCTCGCGGGCCACCCGCGTCACCTGCTCGGCGAACGACGACAGCTGGTCGACCATCGTGTTGATGGTGTTCTTCAGCTCGAGGATCTCGCCGCGCGCGTCGACGTCGATCTTCTGCGACAGGTCGCCGCGGGCGACGGCCGTGGTGACCTGCGCGATGTTGCGGACCTGGGAGGTGAGGTTGCCCGCCATCGAGTTGACGGAGTCGGTGAGTTCCTTCCAGGTGCCGGACACGCCGTCCACGCGTGCCTGGCCGCCCAGCCGGCCCTCGGTGCCCACGTCCCGGGCCATGCGCGTGACCTGGTCGGCGAAGCTCGACAGCTGGTCCACCATCCGGTTCACGGTGTTCTTCAGCTGGAGCATCTCACCGGAGACGTCCACGGTGACCTTCTGCGACAGGTCGCCGTTGGCGACCGCCGTCGTCACCTGGGCGATGTTCCTCACCTGTCCGGTGAGGTTCCTGAACGCCGTGTTGACGGAGTCCGTCAGGTCCTTCCACGTACCGGCCGCGCCCGGCACCTGCGCCTGGCCGCCCAGCTCGCCCTCGACACCGATCTCCCGCGCCACCCGCGTGACCTCGGCACCGAAAGCGGACAGCTGGTCCACCATCGTGTTGACGGTGTTCTTCAGCTCCAGCATCTCGCCGGCCACGTCCACGGTGACCTTCTGCGACAGGTCACCGTTGGCCACCGCCGTCGTCACCGCGGCGATGTCCCTCACCTGCGTGGTGAGATTGCGGAACACCGTGTTGACGGAGTCCGTCAGGTCCTTCCACGTGCCCGCCGCGCCCGGCACGTTCGCCTGACCGCCCAGCCGGCCCTCGGCGCCGACCTCGTTCGCGACCCGGGTGACCTCGTCCGCGAAGATCCGCAGCGTCTCGGTCATCTGGTTGATCGTCTCGGCGAGCTGCGCGACCTCGCCGCGCGCCGGAACCGTCACCTTCCGCGACAGATCACCGTTGGCGACCGCCGTGGTCACCTCGGCGATCCCGCGCACCTGGGCCGTGAGGTTCCCGGCCATGGTGTTCACCGAGTCGGTGAGTTCCTTCCACACACCCGCCACACCCGGCACCTGGGCCTGACCGCCCAGGATGCCGTCCGTGCCGACCTCCCGGGCGACCCGGGTGACCTCGGAGGAGAACGCGGAGAGCTGGTCCACCATCGTGTTGACGGTGTTCTTCAGCTCCAGCATCTCGCCTTCGACATGCACGGTCACCTTGCGTGACAGATCACCGCTGGCGACCGCCGTGGTCACCAGCGCGATGTCCCGCACCTGGGCGGTGAGCCGCTCCGCCATGGTGTTGACGGAGTCCGTGAGGTCCTTCCAGGAACCGGACATTCCGCGCACCCGCGCCTGGCCGCCCAGCTTGCCCTCGGTGCCGACCTCGCTGGCCACCCGCGTGACCTCGTCGGTGAACGTCGACAGCTGGTCGACCAGGTTGTTGACGGTCCGCCCGACCTTCAGGAACTCGCCCCGCAGCGGATGCCCGCTCCCGTCCGGGCCCTGCGTCCGCAGCTCCATCCGCGGCGACAGATCCCCCTCGGCCACCGCCGACAGCACCCGGCTGACCTCGGACACCGGCCACACCAGGTCGTCGACCAGCGCGTTGGAGTTGTCGATCGCGGTCGCCCAGGAGCCCTCGCAGGCCCCGGTCTCCAGCCGCTCGGTGAGCTTGCCCTCGCGGCCCACCATCCGCCGCACCCGCGACAGCTCGCCCGTCAGATGCAGATTGCGGTCGGCGACCTCGTTGAACACCGCCGCGATCTGCGACATCACGCCGTCGCCGGACACCGTCAGCCGCTTGCGGAAGTTGCCGTCCCGCATCGCCTCCAGGGCCGCCAGCAGCCGGTTCAGGGCGGCGGTGTCCACCGTCGTGGTGCCGCCTCGCCCCTTGCTCGCCTTGCTCAGGGACTGTCCGCCTTTCGCGCGCGTCTTCGTGCCCCGCGTCGCTGCGCCAGACTCCACTGTGTCCCTCCCGCAGGGGTCGACCGTTACTGCCGTGCTCGGGTACCACCTGAGGCGTACCTGTTACTACTGCGTATACCTGTACTACTGCGAGTCCCGGCGGCCATACCTTGGCGGCCACCCGTGGGCTGCTGCCCACTCGACGGATATGACACTCGGCCTGCCCGAACCCTCACAACAAGCCTGCCCAGTGTTTCACCATCGCCGAACCAGGCCATAACAGTTCGGCAGCTTCGCACATCGTCCGCACACCCTCCGGACGGAAACACTGCAGACCGGCATCCGCTCGGACGGCGAAGGTAAGTAACCTTGCATCCGGCTGTCCAGCCACGCCGGTCCGTCCGGCCTGGGCGGTGGCACGGGAGACGAGCGGGCACGGAGGGGCGGCCGCACACATGACCACCGGACTGATTCCTGGGGACCAGCCCCCGGACCCCCGGCCGACGGGCGACCTGCCGCACCAGCGGCATGCGCCGGTCGGCCACGGAGCCATGTCCGTCGAGAACCGGTCGAGGAGTTCTGTGATCACCGCGCGCGCGGCCGCAAGTTTCGAGCCCGTCGGGCGATCCGTCGCGAGCGCCCGCTCCTTCGTCCGCGACACCCTCCAGGGGTGGGGCTTTTCCGACATCGTGGATGATGCGGTCGTGCTCACCAGCGAGTTGGTGACCAACGCGGTCGTGCACGCCGGCACCTCGGCCGACCTGCTCTGTCTGCGCGGCGAGGACGGCGTCCGGATCGAGGTGGCCGACCGGTATCCGGAACGCGAGATTCCGGTCCAGGGCTCCGCGGTCAGTATGGGCAGCCCCGACCGCGAGGGCGGCCGCGGCCTGCAGCTCTGCGCCGCGCTGGCCGGCCGCTGGGGCGTGGAGTACACGCCGACGCACAAGACCGTCTGGTTCCAGCTCGACCTGCCCGAGCGCCCCGTCGGCACCCGCGCCGCCGGACCCTCGCTCCCCGCCGACCTCCTCCCCCTCGCCGACGGCCGGATCCGGGTCGCCGTCGTGCAGATCGACCGGACCGGCACCATCACCTCCTGGAACGAGGACGCCGAGGAACTCTTCGGCTACAAGGCCGAGCAGGTCACCGGCAAGCCGCTCACCGACCTCGCGGCCTGGCCGCACACCCCGGGCACCGGCACCGGCATCGCCGAGGCCCTCCAGCTCTCCCGCTGGGAGGGCAGCTACGGCATCCGCAACGCCGACGGCCGCGTGACCCCCGTCTACGCCTCCCATCTGCGCGTCCGCGACACCGCCGGCGAGCCCTCGACCGTCTGCCTCCTGGTGCGCGACCACGAACGCGCCGTACTGCAGACACCTCTGCGCGGGACCACCACCGACACCTCCCGCTCCTCCGACGGCCAGAACGCCGACCCCTTCGAGGTGTTCATCGGCTCCCCCGCGCCCGACGACCTCGACGGTCTCCTGCAGCGCACGGTGGAGCGCGCCCGCGACATGCTCGACGGCGACGCCGCCTTCCTGCTGCTGGCCACCGACGACGAGACCGAGCTGGAGGTCCGCGCCTCCACCGGCCTGCCCTCCGCCCGCCAGCGCTTCGCCCGCGTCCCCGTCGAGGCGGGCCCCGGCCGCTATGGCTCCGCCCGCATGCCGGCCGTCCACGACGACCTCACCGCCGTCCCCGGTGCCGTGCCGCTGCTCAACGGCACCGGCATGCGCTCGGTGGTCACCGTCCCGCTGAAGGTCGAGGGCCGCCTCACCGGCTCCCTCGGCGTCGCCGCCGAGGCACCCGGCCGCTACTCCAACGAGGAGGCGCTGCGCCTGCAGTTCGCCGCCGACCGCATCGCGCTGGCCGTGGAGTCCGCCCGCCTCGGCGAGCTCGAACGCCTGCGCCGCGGCTCGCTGAGCTTCCTCGTCGAGGCCTCCGACCTGCTGGCCGGCACCCTGGACCGGGACCAGACCCTCGCCCTCATGGCCCAGATGACGGTCCCGACGCTCGCCACTTGGTGCGCCGTCTACACCATCGCCGACCAGGCCTCCGAGCCGTACCTCTCCTACGTCCTGCACGAGGACGAGGAACTCATCGACGGCATCAAGTCCCTGCTGTCGAAGATCCCGCCGCCCGACCCGGTCCCCACCCCCGGCGCCCGCGTCTGGTCCGCGCCCGGGGAGGTCGCCCACCAGGCCGCCCTGCGCACCTCGATGCGCAGCCTGGGCCTGAGCGGCGGCCCCAGCAACCACGTCACCCCCGGCATCGGCCCCACCCTCGCCACCGCCCAGGCGGTCGGCGGGGAAACGGTCGTGCTGCCGCTGGTCGCCCGCAACCGCGTCATCGGCATGCTCACCCTCGGCAAGCCCACCGACGAGCACTTCCGCCAGGAGATCCTCGAGCTCGCCGAGGACCTCTCCCGCCGCGCGGCCCTGGCCCTGGACAACGCCCGCCTGTACTCCGAGCGCACCGCCATCAGCCAGTCCCTGCAGCGCAGCCTGCTGCCTCCCGAGCTGCCGCAGATCGACGGCGTCGAGGTCGAGGTCATCTACCGCGCGGCCGGCGAGGGCAACGAGGTCGGCGGCGACTTCTACGACCTGTTCCCCATCAGCGACGGCGCCTACGGCTTCGCCATCGGCGACGTCTGCGGCACGGGCCCCAACGCCGCCGCGGTCACCGGCCTGGCCCGGCACGCCCTGCGCCTGCTGGCCCGTGAGGGCCTCAGCGGCCCGGCGGTCCTGGAGCGCCTCAACTCCGCGATCCTCGACGAGGGCGCCCGCAGCCGCTTCCTCACCCTCCTTTACGGCGAGCTGCGCCCGCAGGAGGACGGCAGCGCGGAACTCAAGGTGGTCTGCGCGGGCCACCCGCTGCCGCTGAGGCTGCGTCAGGACGGCACGGTCGAACCGGCGGCCGAACCCCAGCCGCTCCTCGGCGTCCTGGAGGACCTCGAGCTCTACGAGGAGACGGTCACCCTCGACCCGGGCGACGTCCTCCTCTGCGTCACGGACGGCGTCACCGAACGCCGCGAGGGCAACCGCATGCTGGGCGACGACGGCCTCGCCGACGTCCTGACGACCTGCACGGGCCTGACGGCCGGCGCGGTGGCGGCCCGCATCATGCGCGCCGTGGAACGTTTCGCTTCCGACGCCCCGTCCGACGACATGGCCATCCTGGCGATGCGCGTCCCGGAGCCACACCAGGACTGAGTCCGGACATGAAAAAGGCCCCGCCCTTTCAAGGGCGGGGCCTTTTCGTCAGAGCCCCCAAACGGAATCGAACCGTTGACCTTCTCCTTACCATGGAGACGCTCTGCCGACTGAGCTATAGGGGCCTGCTGCCGCGTCGAGGTTCCCCTCCGGGTTTCCCCCGCGGCAACGGAATAGATCATACCCCGAACAGACCTGTGCTCCTAACTGGTCTCAGAAGGCCGGCTGCAGCAGCCCGCCCAGCGCATTGCACGCGGCCACCATGCGCCGCATGTCCCGTTTCGTGAGCGAGGCTTCGACCGGCAGCGCCAGCGTTTCCGCGGCAGCCCGTTCGGTCTCCGGCAACGACACCCTCCGCCGGAACTCCGGCATCCGGTGCACCGGCGTCTTCACCGGCACCCGGCATTCAACTCCCTTCGCACGTATGGCCCGTGCGAAGGCATCCCGGTCGGGCCGCCCATTGCCTGGCACCCGCACGACGTACTGCTGATAGGTGTGCCCCACCGCCCCCTCGGGCGTTCGCACACCCGTCAACTTCGCATCGAGATAGGCCGCCCGCACTCTTCGCTGAGCGACCTCCTCGAACGACGCCTCCTCAGCTTCTCTGTGCTCCAGCACCAGCAGCCCGCGCCTCTCCCCGAGCGCCAGCAACGGCCCCAGCTCGGCGGGGCGTCCGAACCGGTGCACGACAACCACGGCCGCGGTCCTCGGCGTTACGGCCGCTTCCACGGCAGCCCGGTCGATGCAGTACGTCACCGGATCTATGTCCGCGAAAACGGGCGACGCACCCGCGAGCCTCACGGCCTCCGCGACCTCCACATTGCCGAAGGCCGGCACGACGACCTCGTCCCCGACACCGACTCCGGCGGCCCTGAGCAGCGCAGCAGTACCCATGCTTCGGATCGTCCGCGCACGATGTGAACGTCAAGTGACGCACAACAGAAAAGGGTTGGACCCAGAACCGAAGTTCCGGGTCCAACCCTTTGAATAATCGTCCGGCGGCGTCCTACTCTCCCACAGGGTCCCCCCTGCAGTACCATCGGCGCTGTAAGGCTTAGCTTCCGGGTTCGGAATGTAACCGGGCGTTTCCCCTACGCT
>NZ_BAAAGU010000007.1:0-127793 GCF_039524635.1 Streptomyces thermocarboxydovorans
ACCCCCGACGACTTCACCTGACCCGGCCTTGGCACAACCCATCCAACGACCAGACCCCAACAAAGTCACCGGTATTGCACCTAGGCGGCCGAAGCGGCGGGTGCCGCCGTGCCGGGACGGGCGCCGGGGAGCAGGTCGGAGGAGTGGTCGGGCGCAAGGCGGGTGCCGGGGCGCAGACGTGTCGCCGCGTGGTTGACGGCGGTGCCGGCCTCACCGAAGCCGACGGTGATCAGCGGGACGCGGCCGGGGTAGGTGCACACGTCGCCGACCGCGTGGACGCCGGGCAGGTTGGTGCTCATCGCCCGGTCGACCGGGATCTTGCGGTGCTCGAGCTCGATCCCCCAGTCGGCGATCCGACCGAGTCCGGAGGTGAAACCGAGAGCGGCGACCAGTGCCTGCGCGGGCAGAGTGGACACCTGATCCCCATGCCGGATCTCGACCCGTTCCAGGCGGTCCGCGCCGTGGCAGGCGACCACCTCGGCCTCGGTGACGACCCGGACCGGGGAGGCGTGCAGCTGCCGGACGCTGTACTCGTGGGCGCGGAAGGTGTTCCGCCGGTGGACGAGAGTCGTGCTGCGAGCGATCGGCGCCAGGGCGAGCGCCCAGTCGACGGCGCTGTCACCACCGCCGACCACGACCACGTCCCGTCCGGCGTGCGCCCGGGGGTCCGGCACGTGGTAGGCGACACCCTTTCCCTCGTACGGCACCGAGCAGGGCAGCCGGCGGGGTACGAAGCGCCCCAGTCCGGCGGCGATCACCACGGCTCCCGCCGCTATCCGGGCACCGTCGTCAGTGGTGAGGGTCCACCCCCCGTCCCGGCGGTCCAGCTCCACCACCGTCCGGCCGAGCAGGTACTCGGTGCCGAACGGCTCGGTCTGCTCCACCAGGCTGTCGATCAACTGGCGCCCCTTGACGGCTGGGTGACCGGCGACGTCGTACAGCAGCTTCTCCGGGTAGAGAGCGGCGACCTGGCCGCCCGGTTCGTCCAGCGCGTCGACGACCACCGCCGACAGGCCGCGGAAGCCTGCGTAGTAGGCGGCGTACAAACCTGACGGCCCCGCTCCCACGACGGCGACGTCCGCCGCCATGACGTCGGGCCGGCCGACGGCCCTCACGACTGCTGACATCTCGATCTCCCCTGTCGAACGGGCGCGCACCAGTCCGTACGCGCCGGAGGGATGACGATCACCCCCAGGGCTAGAACCATACAGAACGCTCGCTTTGTTTTTCCAGCAGTTTTCGGCTCCGACTGAAACCGAGCAGGGAAAGGCGCAGCTCAGGCGCTGTGCGCCGCGACGCCGTCGAGGACGAACCGCCAGATGTCCGCCACCTGCTGGGCCACCCTGCCCCCCCCCGAGACGCACCCGGCCCGCATCTGGGCCTCGGCCCCGGTGAGCAGGTAGCCGACCAGAGCGACCACCGCCCCGGGGTGCGCCACCATGTCCCCTCCGCCGGCCCTTCGTGCGCGTTCCAGCAGGTCACACACGGCGGGCAGCCAGACCTGCACCCAGCGGTCGGGCTGCTGCGGCCGCTCCCTGGCAAGGCGCGCCGCCGAGCGCACGACGACATCCTCCTCCAGCAGGCCCGCAAGCCCCACCGTCAGGTCGGCCACCGCACGCAGGGTCGGCTCGGGCGACTCCAGTATCCGGCCGACCAGCCTCTGGGCGAGCGCCCGGCCTTCCTCCTGAACAGCGTCGGCCAGCGCCGCCTTGGACGGGAAATGAAAGGTCAGCGCCCCCATCGAGACCGACGCCGCGGCACAGATCCTGGTCAGCGTCGCTCCTTCGTAGCCGGCCCGGTCGATCTCCAGGGCGGCGGCCAGGACAAGTCCCCTGCGTGTGCGCACCCCCCTTTCCTGAACAGCCATCTTGTCGCGCCTCCTTCGGGGCGAGTCCCGGCGCGTGCCCCGCTGTGACGTCGGGCCCACACACTAAACAAAGCGATCGTTCGCTATTGTTTCACGGAAAGGCCGGTTCGCCGCAGTATCGGATGAGCCGGACCGATGTCTCTCGCCGCACCGGGCGGAGTGGACGGCGCCAGAGGGACGGAATGCGCCTGGCTGCACCCGGTCGAGCGCCGTCCACGGCATCGCTGCGCCGGTCACGGACGAGGAGGGGCGCTGCGCAGCCGCGCGCCGCCCCGGCTTCAGTGGTCCGGCGCGGCCGCCCGGGTCGCTCCCCGATCGCGCCCGTTCAGTGTGCCGGAGCGGCACCGGCGGTCTGGATCAGTTTCCGGAACCGTTCCGGATTCACCTGGGTGCGGGCGACGACGGCCGGAACGGCGACGCCGGGGAGCAGCAGACGCCACATCCGTACGACCCGCTCTGCGAGATCGGCTCGCCCCTCGCTGGCGGCGGCCGAGTAGGTCTGCATCCCGGTGCATGCCTCGACGACGAATTCGGCCAGCTCCCCGGGCTCGACGCCGGCCTGCAACTCCCCCTTCTCGCAGGCGACCTCCAGGATTTCGGTCATGATCTGACTCCACTCCTCGTAGGGAGTCGCGTCCTTCACGCCGAACGAGCCCTGCTCGCTGGTGAGTCGCACGCCCGCCCGCAGCAGCGGGTCGACCTGGAGCTGATGCGCCCACACCATGGTGAGGTCGACCAGTCGCTGCAGCCCCTCGGACTCCGGCCACGGAACGACCGACCGGGGCTGGGCGTTCATGACGGCCCGTGCCAGGTCTTCCTTCGAGTCGAAGTGGAAGTAGAGCGCCCCCGCCGTGAGTCCCGCCCTTTTGAGGATGCGGCTGATGCTCGCACCGGCGAAACCGGCCTCGTCGAAGACCTCCGCGGCCGCGCGAAGGAGCGACTCGCGGGTCTGGACGGCACGCTCTTGCTTTGGCCGCTGAGCCATCGTAACCCCCAAAAGAGAACGTTCCCTATGTTACGTGCGCGGCCCGGAGGCGTGCCGGGCCGGACCGCTGGTGTGCGGCGGCTGCCCGCCGCGTCCCATGGTCGGCCGGCTGCGACCGGTGGTCAGCGCGCGGTGCGGGTGTGGACGTACTCCACGAGGCGGGTCAGGGCGTCCGGGTCGGTGGACGGCATCACGCCGTGGCCGAGGTTGAAGACGTGGCCCTCCAGGCCGGCCGCGGAGTCCAGGACCTCCTGGGCCTTGGCCTCGACGGCCTCGCGGCCGGCGAAGAGCACGGTCGGGTCGAGGTTGCCCTGGAGCGCCTTGCCGGGGCCGACGCGGCGGGCGGCCTCGTCCAGCGGGACGCGCCAGTCGACGCCGACGACGTCCGCGCCGGCCTCGCCCATCAGGCCCAGCAGCTCGCCGGTGCCGACGCCGAAGTGGATGCGCGGGACGCCGTAGCCGGCCACGGCGTCGAAGACCTTCGCGGAGGCGGGCAGCACCGAGCGCCGGTAGTCGGCGGGGGCGAGCGCGCCGGCCCAGGAGTCGAAGAGCTGGACGGCGGAGGCGCCGGCCTCGATCTGCACCTTGAGGAAGGCGGCCGTGATGTCGGCGAGGCGGTCCAGCAGGTCGGCCCACAGCTCGGGGTCGCCGAACATCATCGCCTTGGCGTTCTCGTAGGTGCGGGACGGGCCGCCCTCGACCAGGTAGCTCGCGAGGGTGAAGGGGGCGCCGGCGAAACCGATCAGCGGGGTGGAGCCCAGCTCGCGGGTGAGCATGCCGACGGCCTCGGTGACGTAGGAGACGTCCTCCGGGGTGAGGTCGCGCAGGCGGGCCAGGTCGTCGCGGGTGCGCACCGGCTGCTCGACGACCGGGCCGACGCCCGGCTTGATGTCGAGGCCGATGCCGATGGCCTTGAGCGGGACGACGATGTCGCTGAAGTAGATCGCCGCGTCGACGCCGTGCCGGCGCACCGGCTGGAGGGTGATCTCGGTGACCAGGTCCGGCCGCATGCAGGACTCCAGCATGCCGATGCCCTGGCGCACCTTGCGGTACTCCGGCAGTGAGCGCCCGGCCTGCCGCATGAACCACACCGGGGTGTGCGGCACGGGCTCGCGCCTGCACGCCTTGAGGAAGGCGCTGTCGTACGTCGGGTTGGCTCGCTGGCCCGTCGGGCTGGTGTTGGCACTCACACCGGCAAGTCTCCCACGGCCCGCGCACGGCCCCCGGACGACCCCGGCCCGTCTCCCGCGGCTCGCGGACACCCCTGTCTCCCGCCGCTGCCCGGCGGGAGACAGGGGTGTCCCTCCCTGCGCCGGGGCGCGGTTCCGCTTAATCTTCCCCGCATGGCTGCGGCTCAGGGACGACTGTCGGACGGCGCTGGCGGAATGGACGAACCGAAGGACACCGGGGAGGACCCGGATCAGGGGGATGCGGCCCCGTTGCCCTTCCGGGCCGCGGTGGACGCGTTGCGGAGCGCGCGGCTGCGGCCGCAGATCGAGGTGGAGCCGACCCGCCCGCCCAAGCGGCTGGCGCCGTTCGCGTACGCGCTGGAGGCGGCGGTCGTCGACGGCGACCAGGATCTGGCCGACGGGCGGCTGGTGCTGCTGTACGACCCGGCCGGGCACGACGCCTGGCGGGGCACGTTCCGGCTGGTGACGCTGGTGCGGGCGGAGCTGGAGCCGGAGATGGCGGCGGATCCGCTGCTGCCGGACGTGTGCTGGTCGTGGCTGACCGGGGCGCTGGCGGCGCGGGGCCTGACGTACGGGGAGCCGAGCGGGACGGTGACGCGGGCCAGTTCGCACTACTTCGGTGGTCTGGCGGAGCGTCCGTCGGCCTCGCAGATCGAGATCCGGGCCTCCTGGACGCCCCGCGAGGAGCTGGGCGGGGTGCCGGACACGGCCGCTCACCTGGTCTCCTGGTGCGATCTGCTGGCGCAGGTGGCGGGGCTGCCGCCGGCCGGTCCGGGGGACGCGTCGGTGGTGACGCTGCCGCAGCGGCGGGGGCCGCAGTCGCGCTGAGCAGCCGTGGTCGGGGCGTCGGGGCACTGTGCCGCCGTTCAGGGGAATCACTTTGTCGATACGGCCACTTTCGTAAGCGTTGCGACGCCTACCGAAACCGTTCGGTCTTCGAATGATCGATCGCGTGTCCGAATTGCACGAATTGTTACTCACCGATTCGTGATCATTCTCTAAAGGACACCCGGTTTGCTGCCGAAGACGACTGTGACCTTGAAAGCACGGTTCGTCCCGGCTTCACCCCCACGAGCCGGCCCCGTCCCGCACCCCAGGAGGCCTGGTGTCCGTTCTCCTCGAGCAGCCCGCAAGCCTGGTCGCCTACCGCCCGAACAAGCCGACCGCCATGGTGGTCGTGGCCGACCCGCGTGTCCGCTCCACCGTCACCCGACACCTCTGGGCGCTCGGTGTGCGCGATGTCATCGAGGCCTCGTCCGTCGCGGAGGCCCGCCCCCGCATCGGCAACCCGCGTGACATCTGCGTCGCCGAAGTCCATCTGCCGGACGGTTCCGGCCTCACCCTGCTGTCCGAGACCCGGGCCGCCGGCTGGCCCAACGGGCTCGCCCTGTCCGCCGCCGACGACATCGGCGCGGTGCGCAACGCCCTCGCCGGCGGAGTGAAGGGCTACGTCGTCACCGGCACCCGCACCAACCTCGGGCTGCCCACCCGGCCCGGCGCCGCCCCCATCGGTGCCGCGGCCGCCCGGCTGCACCGCCGTCCCCCGGGTGCCCCGAGCCACCCGGGCGGCTACCGCGAGCTGTCCGGCCGTGAGGTCGAGGTGCTGCGGCTGGTGGCGGAGGGCCAGTCGAACAAGGCGATCGGCGTCTCCATGGGCCTGTCCGCGCTGACCGTCAAGAGCCACCTCGCCCGCATCGCCCGCAAGCTCGGCACGGGTGACCGGGCCGGGATGGTCGCGGTGGCCCTGCGGACCGGCATCATCCACTGACCGCCGCCGTGCCGCTCCCGCTGCCCCTTCCCCTGCCGAGGCACCTGCCGGTCCATCCGCTGGGTCATCTGCCGGATCACCTGCCGGTCCGTCCTCCGGCCTGACCGGAATACGACCCTCCCCCGCCCGTCGACGGAACGTTCCGTCGTCGGGCGGCTTCATGACCCGGATACTCTTGACATGTGACCGACGCCCACGACACCGCAGCAGACACATCACTGCGAACCACCGGAGGCGCTCCTCCGGACGACGACGGATCTTCTGCTACGGAGGCGCCGATCCCCTTGCTGGAGCCCCGCGAGGGCATTCCGCCGGTGATCGCGGACGAGGCCGCCCTCGCCGAGGTGATCGCCGCCTTCGCCGCCGGCACCGGCCCCGTCGCCGTCGACGCGGAGCGTGCCTCCGGTTACCGCTACGGCCAGCGCGCCTATCTGGTGCAGCTGCGCCGCGAGGGCGCCGGTACCGCGCTGATCGACCCCATCGCCTGCCCCGACCTGTCCGGTCTGGGCGAGGCGCTGTCCGGGACCGAGTGGGTGCTGCACGCCGCCACGCAGGACCTGCCCTGCCTGCGCGAGATAGGGATGGTGCCCACCCGCCTCTTCGACACCGAGCTGGCCGGACGCCTCGCCGGGTTCCCCCGGGTCGGCCTCGGCGCCATGGTGGAGAACGTGCTCGGCTACGTCCTGGAGAAGGGCCACTCCGCCGTCGACTGGTCCACCCGGCCGCTGCCCGAGCCCTGGCTGCGCTACGCCGCGCTCGACGTGGAGCTGCTGGTCGACCTGCGGGACGCGCTGGAGAAGGAGCTCGACCGGCAGGGCAAGCTGCAGTGGGCACGGCAGGAGTTCGACGCGATCGCCTCCGCGCCGCCGCCCGAGCCGCGCAAGGAGCCCTGGCGGCGCACCTCCGGCATGCACAGGGTGCGCCGGCGCCGGCAGATGGCGGTGGTGCGGGAGCTGTGGCTGACCCGGGACCGGATCGCCCAGCGCAGGGACGTCTCGCCGGGCAAGGTGCTCTCCGACGCGGCCATCGTCGAGGCGGCGCTGGCGATGCCCGCGGACACGCGGGCGCTGGCCGCGCTGAACGGCTTCGGGCAGCGGGTGAGCCGCCGCCAGCTGGAGCAGTGGCAGGCGGCGGTCGACCGGGCGCGGGCGCTGAGCGAGTCCCGGCTGCCGCAGCCGGGGCAGCCGGTGACGGGGCCGCCGCCGCCGCGTGCCTGGGCCGACAAGGACCCGGCCGCGGCGGCCCGCCTCACCGCGGCCAAGGCCGGGGTCACCAAGCTCGCGGAACAGCTGAACATGCCCCAGGAGAACCTGATCACTCCGGACACGGTGCGCCGCGTCTGCTGGGAGCCTCCGGCGGTCGTCACCGCCGACTCCGTCGCCGCCGCCCTCACCTCCCACGGCGCCCGCCCCTGGCAGGTGGAACTGGTCACCCCAGTACTGATGGAGGCCCTGGCCAAGTCCGGCTAGGGCACCAACCCCCAGGGGCGCGGGGAACTGCGCGCCCAGCCACGACGCCCCCGCACCCGGCGTACGACGGAAAGCCCCGTTACGGCGCCATCTCGTACGCGCCCGACAGGGACTCGACGCGTTGCCAGACGCGCTCGGAGCGGGAGGGGTCGGCCGCCGGGCGGCGCACCGCGCCCAGGGCCCAGTGCTGCTGGGCCTCCGTCGCCGAATCCTTGCCGTGGAGTTCGACCGCGTGCGCGGAGAAGTCACGGATGAGGACGGCGAAGAGCTCGTCGAGGACGTCCTCGTCGAGGGACGTCAGCGCGGCCTGTTCGAGGATCAGCTGGCCGTGCACGACCAGCGCGAACAGCTGGCCCACGGCGAGCAGCAGGTCCAGGTCGCGGCTCTGCTCCTCGTCCGGCGCGGCCGTGGTGACGAACTCGCACAGCGCGTCCGCCTGCTCCCGGAAGCGGGCGACGTTGGGCAGGTGCGCGTACGTGTCGAAGGCGGTGCGCCAGTCGTGGAAGCGGATGGAGCCGAGGCCGCGGGCCGGGCCCTGCCGGAAGAGGAAGTCGTCGTCGGCCGCGTCCAGGCGGGTCGGCACCGGCGGGTACTCGGCCGGGTTCAGCAGGTGGTTGCGCATGAACTTGAGGATCAGCGCCAGGTTGACGTGGACCGTGCCCTCCAGCTTCGGCAGCCCCCGGATCTCGACGGCGGCCTGGGCGAAGTAGTTGTCCTTCTCGAAGCCCTTGGCGGCGATGACGTCCCACATCAGGTCGATGACCTTCTCGCCCTCGGTGGTGACCTTCATCTTGGTCATCGGGTTGAAAAGGAGGTAGCGGCGGTCGTCGGGGCCGGCGGAGCGGAAGTAGTCGACGGCGCGGTCGCTGAACAGCTTCATGCCGACCAGCCGGACGTAGGCGTCGGTCAGCTCGCGGCGGACGTGCGGGAAGGCGGTGACGGGGCGGCCGTAGAGGATCCGGTTGTGGGCGTGGGTGACCGCCTCGTACATCGCGTGCTCGCAGATGCCGATGGAGGCGGTGCACAGGTTGAACTTGCCGACGTTGACGGTGTTGAGCGCGGCGTCGAAGGCGGCGCGGCCGGTGTGCAGCACGTCCTCGGCGCGGACCGGGTAGTTCTCCAGCCGGAACTCGCTGACGTACTTGGAGGAGTCGACGACGTTCTTCACCAGGTGGTACGCGGGGTGGCGGCTGTCGGCGGCGAAGAAGACGTAGCCGTCGGGGCCCTCGGCGTCGGTGCGGCGGCCGAAGACGGAGACAAGTCCGGCGGCGTTGCCGTTGCCGATGTAGTACTTGGAGCCGTTCGCGGTGAAACCGCCCTGCCCGTCGGGCTCGAGGAGCATGTCGGTGGAGTAGATGTCGGCGCCGTGCGCCTTCTCGGACAGGCCGAAGGCGAACACCTCGCCCTGGTCGAGGAGTTCGGCGGCGCGGGCGCGGGCGGCGGCGTTGTCGCTCTGCCAGACCGGGCCGAGGCCGAGGATGGTGACCTGCCAGGCGTACCAGTAGTCGAGCCCGTAGAAGCCGAGTATCTCGTTGAGGGCGGCGATCCGGGCGGTGTCCCAGCGCTTGTGCTCGTCCCCTTCACCGGCTGCGGAGGCGGGGGTGAGGAAGGTGGCGAAGAGGTTCTCCTTGGCGGCGAAGGCGAGGAAGTCCGCGAGCCAGGCGCGGGAGCGGTAGTCCTCGATGAGCCTGCGCTTGCCGCGCTCCTCGAACCAGTCGACGGTGGCGCGCAGCAGCCGCCGGGTCTCGGGGTCGAAGTGGGCCGGGTCGTAGGTGCGCGGGTTGAACAGCAGCGGGTCCGTCATCGTCGATCGCCTTTCCGGCGTGAGGGTCGAGGTGGAAGTGAACGAACAGGTGAACGGGCAAACGAGCGGGTGAGGCGTCAGGTCCGGGGGTCCGGGTCGTCGCCGAGGCGGCGCAGCGTGGCCAGGACGTCGTCGAGCCAGGCGAGGGTCATGCGCTCGTAGGCGATGCCGCCGCGGAGCACGACGTGCTGGAGCTCCCGGCCGGGGTCGGTGCCGGCCGGTGCGCCGGGGCCGGTGAAGTCGCGCTGTTCGCCGGCCAGGTAGTGCGCGAGCCGTTCGCTGTGGGCGGCCCGGTGGCGTTCGACCTCGGCGATCAGTGCGGCCGGGTCGTCGAAGGCGGCGCCGCGGATCTTCACGGCGAGCTCGTGCCGGATGCTCTCGGGCTCGCTGGGCTCGTGCAGCCACCGGGCGAGGGCGTCGCGTCCGGCGGCGGAGACGGAGTACTCCTTCTTGTCCGGGCGGCCCTCCTGGGGCACCTCGCGCACATCGATCCAGCCGTCGGCCTCCATGCGCTTGAGCACGCGGTAGATCTGCTGGTGGGTGGCGGTCCAGAAGTGGCCGATGGACCGCTCGAAGCGCCGGGACAGCTCGTAGCCGGAGCCCGGCTTCTCCAGCAGGGAGACGAGGATCGCGTGTTCGAGGGCCATGCCACGATGCTCTATGCAACTCGTTGCATAGACAAGCCTCCCCTGGTGAGACACGGCTCACCGCGACGACCCCGGCACCGCGCGGGCACTCCGCCGAACCGGTGCTTCCGTGTGACCTTCGCCGCTCGTTCGCCCAGGGGTGGGCAGCCACGTTACTCATAAGTAGCATGATGCTTAAGCAAGCGCTCAGCATCCCGTACCTGGAGGAGAGCCATCGTGCCTCGTACCGTCAGGGACGTCGTCTTCGTCGACGGCGTCCGCACCCCGTTCGGCAAGGCGGGCCCGAAGGGCATCTACCACGAGACCCGTGCCGACGACCTCGTCGTCAAGGCCATCCGGGAGCTGCTGCGCCGCAACCCCGGTCTCGACCCGAAGGAGATCGACGAGGTCGCCATCGCCGCGACCACGCAGATCGGTGACCAGGGCCTGACCATCGGCCGCACCGCCGGGATCCTCGCGGGTCTGCCGCAGTCCGTGCCGGGCTACTCCATCGACCGCATGTGCGCCGGTGCCCTGACCGCCGTGACCACGGTGGCCGGCTCCGTCGCCTTCGGGGCGTACGACGTCGCCATCGCCGGCGGTGTCGAGCACATGGGCCGCCACCCGATGGGCGAGGGTGTGGACCCCAACCCGCGCTTCGTCTCCGAGAAGCTGGTCGACGAGTCCGCCCTGTTCATGGGCATGACCGCGGAGAACCTGCACGACCGCTACCCGCAGATCACCAAGCTGCGCGCCGACCAGTACGCGGTGCGCTCCCAGGAGAAGGCCGCCAAGGCGTACGCCAACGGCAAGATCCAGGCCGACCTGGTGCCGATCTCGGTGCGCCGGACCAACCCCGAGGGCGGCGAGACCGGCTGGGGCCTGGTCACCGCCGACGAGCCGATGCGTCCGGGCACCACCCTGGAGAACCTGGCGAACCTCAAGACGCCGTTCCGCGTCCACGGCCGGGTCACCGCGGGCAACGCGGCCGGTCTGAACGACGGCGCCACGGCCTCGATCATCGCCTCCGAGGACTTCGCCCGCGAGCACGGCCTGCCGGTGAAGATGCGCCTGGTCTCCTACGCCTTCGCCGGCGTCGAGCCCGAGGTCATGGGCTACGGCCCGATCCCCGCCACGGAGAAGGCGCTCGCCCAGGCGGGCCTGTCCATCTCCGACATCGGCCTGTTCGAGATCAACGAGGCCTTCGCCGTCCAGGTGCTGGCCTTCCTCGACCACTACGGCATCGCCGACGACGACGAGCGCGTCAACCAGTACGGCGGCGCCATCGCCTTCGGCCACCCGCTCGCCTCCTCCGGCGTCCGTCTGATGACGCAGCTGGCCCGCCAGTTCGAGGAGCAGCCGCACGTCCGCTACGGCCTGACCACCATGTGCGTGGGCTTCGGCATGGGCGCGACGGTCATCTGGGAGAACCCGCACTTCGACGGAGGCAACAAGTGAGCACCACCGCTGAGCTGTTGAAGGGTGCGGCCGAGCTGTTCCCGGACGAGGTCGTCACCCAGGCGCATGTGCGCCACTTCGACCTGCCGCTGGGCGCCGGGCGCTTCGCCCTGATCACCCTGGACAACGGGCTGGACCACACCAAGCCCACCACCTTCGGCCCCCAGTCGCTGGCGAACCTCAACGCCGCCGTCGACCAGGTGGAGAAGGAGGCCGCGGACGGCGAGATCGCCGGCGTCGGCATCACCGGCAAGCCGTTCATCTTCGCCGTCGGCGCCGACCTCAAGGGCGTCGAGCTGCTGAAGCGGCACGAGGACGCGCTGGCCATCGGCAAGGGCGGCCACGAGGTCTTCAAGCGGCTCTCCAAGCTCGCCGTGCCGACGTTCGCCTACTACAACGGCGCCGCCATGGGCGGTGGCGTCGAGGTCGGTCTGCACTGCACCTACCGCACGGTGTCCGCCGCCGTTCCCGCCTTCTCGCTGCCCGAGGTCTTCCTCGGCCTGGTGCCCGGCTGGGGCGGCTGCACCCTGCTGCCGAACCTGATCGGCGCCGACAAGGCCGTCTCGGTGATCATCGAGAACAGCCTCAACCAGAACAAGCAGCTCAAGGGCAAGCAGGTCTTCGAGCTCGGCATCGCCGACGCGATCTTCGAGGGCGCGGACTTCCTGGAGCAGTCGCTGAACTGGACCGCCAAGGTCCTCAAGGGCGAGATCGAGGTCGAGCGCCCGGTGATCGACCGCGGCGAGGCCTGGGACCAGGCCGTCGAGCGCGGCCGCGCCTTCGCCGACTCCAAGGTGCACGGCGCCGCCCCGGCCGCCTACCGCGCCCTGGACATCATCGCCGCCGCCAAGAACGGCGACCTGCAGCAGGGTTACGACGCCGAGGACCGGGCGCTCGCCGACCTGATCATGGGCGGTGAACTGCGCGCCGGCATCTACGCGTTCAACCTGGTGCAGAAGCGCGGCAAGCGCCCCGCGGCCGCCCCGGACAAGAACCTGGCCCGCCCGGTCACCAAGGTCGGTGTCGTGGGCGCCGGTCTGATGGCCTCCCAGCTCGCGCTGCTGTTCGTGCGCCGCCTGGAGGTGCCGGTCGTGCTGACCGACATCGACCAGGAGCGCATCGACAAGGGCGTCGGCTACGTCCACGCCGAGATCGACAAGCTGCTCGGCAAGGGCCGCATCAACCAGGACAAGGCCAACCGCCTCAAGGCGCTGGTCACCGGTGTCCTGGACAAGGCCGAGGGCTTCGCGGACGCGGACTTCGTGATCGAGGCCGTGTTCGAGGAGATGGGCGTCAAGCAGCAGGTGTTCGCCGAGGTCGAGGCGGTCGCCCCGGAGCACGCGATCCTCGCCACCAACACCTCCTCGCTGTCGGTGTCGGAGATGGCGTCGAAGCTGAAGCACCCCGAGCGGGTCGTCGGCTTCCACTTCTTCAATCCGGTCGCCGTGCTCCCGCTGCTGGAGATCGTCCGCGGCGAGAAGACCGACGACGCGTCGCTCGCGACCGCGTTCGCCGTCGCCAAGAAGCTGAAGAAGACCGCGGTGCTGGTCAAGGACGCCCCGGCGTTCGTCGTGAACCGCATCCTGACCCGCTTCATGGGCGAGATCCAGAACGTCATCGACGAGGGCACCCCCGTGGAGACCGCCGAGAAGGCCGTCGAGCCGCTGGGTCTGCCGATGTCGCCGCTGGTGCTGCTGGAGCTGGTCGGCCCGGCGATCGGTCTGCACGTCTCCGAGACGCTCAACAAGGCGTTCCCGGACCGCTTCAAGGTCTCCCCGAACCTCAAGGCGGTCGTCGAGGCGGGCAAGCGCGGCTTCTACGTCTACGACAGCGGCAAGCCGGAGCTGGACCCGGAGGTCGCCGCGCTGCTGAAGCAGGGCGACACCGTCCTCACCGAGGAGCAGGTGCGCGCCCGCGTGCTGGACGCGGTGGCGCAGGAGATCGGCCTCATGCTCGAGGAGGGCGTGGTCGCCGAGCCGCAGGACATCGACCTCTGCCTGATCACCGGCGCCGGCTGGCCGTTCCACCTGGGCGGCATCACGCCGTACCTGGACCGTGAGGGCGTCTCCGAGCGCGTCAACGGCAAGCGGTTCCTGGCCCCGGGCGTGGCGAGCGTCCCGGCGTAACCGCCGTCCCTGCCAAGGGGGCGGGCCGCACGGATAACGATCCGTGCGGCCCGCCCCCTTTCGTCACACAGGTGCCGATAGGATCTCCACACCATCCCACCACCTGTTCACACAAACGTCGTGCCGTTCCGCTGAGGAGTCCCCGTGGCGTCCACCCGCCGCCGCCCACCCCGACGTCGGGTCTGGCCCAAGATACGGCTGCTGCTGATCGTGGCCGTGCTCGCCGCAGGCGCCACGGTGACGTACCCGTACTGGAAGCCCCTGTACAAGAAGGCGAATCCGGATCCCCCCGAGCTCCTGGTGCGCTACCGCACCGACACCCCGGCCACGGCGCCGGCGGCCAGGCCCTCGCTCGAGGTGTTCAACAAGACGGACAAGCCGCTGCCGCTCAGCGATGTCACACTGCGGTACTACTTCACCGCCGACGAGTCCGCGTCGTACGCCTTCAACTGCGTCAACGCCGCCTTCGGCTGCTCGAATCTGGCGGGCCGGGTGGTGGAGATGGACAAACCGGCCGGAAACGCCGACCGGTATCTGGAGATGCGGTTCAGCAAGGCGGCGGGCACGCTGAAGCCGGGGGCCAACAGCAAGGGCATCGACCTGCAGCTGTTCCGCACCGACCACAAGAAGCTGAACCAGTCCGACGACCGCTCCTTCGACGCGAAGATGACCAGCTACCGCGAGGCGCAGAAGGTCACCGCGTACAACAAGGGCGTGCTCGCCTGGGGCGAGGAGCCGGACGGCACCAAGCCGGCCGACGACCGGTCGAAGGCGAAGGCGGCCGCGGCCGCCGACCCGGTGCCGGAGGCCCCCGAGGGCGTGCTCTTCGACACCTTCGACTACCTCGGCGCCAAGGACCCGGCCCTGTTCAAGCACGGCTGGCTGGTGCGCACCAGCAAGGGCGGCCCCGGCATCGAGAACACCTGGTCGGCCGACGGCGTCACCTTCCCCGGCGACGAGCAGGCCCTGAACTCCGGTCAGGTGCTGCAGCTGCGGGCCAGCACCGACGGCACCGAGGCGGGCACCCGGCAGGCCAGCCTGGGCACCGCCGCGAGCAAGTTCCGCGAGGGGACGTACGCGGCCCGGATCCACTTCAGCGACAAGCCCGCCACCGGTGACAAGGGCGACCACGTCAACCAGACCTTCTACACCATCGGCGGCAAGGGCTCGACGTACAGCGAGCTGGACAACGAGTACATGCCCAACGGCGGCTGGGGCCGCCCGGGGCCCAAGCTCGACACGGTGACCTGGTACGACCACAAGACCAACGACCGCGTCTACCAGACCACCGACAAGAGCCTCGACGCCTGGCACACGGTGATGATCCGGGTGCAGGACGACGTCGTCTCCTACTGGATCGACGGCAAGAAGCTGTTCGTCAGCAGCGGCAAGTACGCCCCGCGCGCGGGGATGTCGGTGAACTTCAACCACTGGTTCATCGACCTGCCGTTCAAGGGCGAGCGGGCCTGGGACATGAAGGTCGACTGGCTCTACTACAACGCGAACGACACCCTCTCGGCGAAGGAAGTCCAGGCCCAGGTCGAGGGCTTCGCCGAGAGCGGCAGGAACTACTTCGACACGGTTCAGGAGTCATAGGTGGGCAAGAGGCGGGCCAACTCACACGGTCGTGCCGCTGCGAGTGACAGGCCGGTGGTCAGCCGCCGGGCCGCGCTGCTGATGGGCGGAGCGGGCGGTGTGGCGATGGCGGGCGGGGGCGCCTGGCTCGGCAATGTCGCGGCCCAGTCCGCGGCCGGCCCGCAGGCGGCCGCCGAGGGGGCCATCGGGGGACTGACCACTCCCCCGCCCTACGCTCCCTCCGGCCGGCGTCCCAAGAACCGCCGGGCCACCTGGTCGCAGCAGTTCCAGGACTCGCACGGCTGGAAGGCCGGCGGCGCGGGCACGGCGTCGGCCGAGGTGAACGACAGGACCCAGTTCGTGCGGGGCACCCAGTCGGTGCGGGTGACCACCAACGGCACCGGCAAGCAGTCCTACGTCCGCAAGACGGGCATGGCCGAGCTGAACGCGACCGGCAAGATGATCCGGCTGCTGTTCCGCGTCGACGACGTGAGCAACCTGGCCAAGCTGGTCTTCTACCTGGGCAGCGGCGGGCTGACGAACTACTTCGTCTGGAACTTCCACGTCCACTCCAAGACCGCGGCCAACTATGTGCAGTCCGGTGAGTGGGTGACGGTCCACCTGCAGTGGGCGGACGTCAGCGGCGCGGCTGACGCGTACAGCATCTCGGCCGCGGGCAAGCCCTCCACCACCACCGGCTTCACCGACATGTCCTTCGCGGTCTACGACGACGCGGGCGGGCAGGTGACCTACCGGCTCCAGGCCGTGGAGCTGATACCGGACACCACCGACGTCTTCCCCAAGGGCGTCGTCTCCATCACCTTCGACGACTCCCACAAGTCGATCCACGACCTGGCCCGGCCGATCATGGACTCCTTCGGCTTCCCGGGCACCATCTACAACATCGCCGACGCCATCGGCACCGGGAGCTTCCTGACCGTCGACCAGATGCGGTCCATGCAGAACTTCTCCGGCTGGGAGATGGCCGGGCACTCCTACGCCAACGCGGTGCACACCGCGAGCTACCCCAAGCTCACCGCGGAGGAGGCCGACGAGGACTTCCGCAAGCTGCGGGAGTGGCTCGTGTCCAACGGCTTCACCAGCGAGCACTTCGCCTACCCGCACGGGGCGTTCCAGAAGACCAAGGACGGCGTCCCGGTGGACCTGATCGCCAGCCGGCACTTCACCACCGCCCGCACGATCATCTCCGAGACCATCGAGTCGTTCGCCCCGGCTCACCCCTACCGGCTGAAGTCGCTGACCGGCATCACCGACGGCAAGGGCATCGGCGGCACCGCGCTGTCCAGGCTGACCGAGGAGGGCGGCAAGCTCGACCGGTGCGCCGAGAGCGGCGACTGGCTCATCCTCTGCCTGCACAAGATCGTCGAGGGTGCGCCGAAGACCAGCACGGAGATCGGCACGGCGGGGCTCACCAAGCTGATGCAGGAGCTCCAGGACCGGGACATCCCGGTGGTGACGGTCGAGGAGGCGATGGCCTACTACAAGTAGGCCCGCACGACAGGTTTCTGCGGACATGACGAAGGGGGCGGCCCGTTGAGGGCCGCCCCCTTCGTCATGTCATGCGGTCGATGGTGACCTTCGCTCGCCGCGTGGGCCTACCAGCCGTCGCCCTGGCCGTTCTGCGGCCAGTTCGGGTCCTGCGGCGGGTAGCCGGGGTTGTGCGGGCCGCGCTGCTGCGGAGCCTGCGGATGCCCCTGCTGCGGCGGGTACGGCTGCTGCTGCCCCTGCTGCGGGTACGGCTGCTGGTGGTGCTGCTGCGGCGGGTAGGGCTGCTGCGGGTACGGGCCCGGCTGGGCGCCGCCGCCCTGCTGCCACTGGTGTCCGCCGCCGTAGCCCACGGGCGCCGGAGCGGGCGCGGGCTCCGGGGCCGGAGCCGCCGCGGGAGTGCCCCAGCGGACGGGCTGCTGCGGCATGTTCTGGTGCAGCTGCTCGTCGTACCCGGGCAGCGGCTGCGGCTGGCTGGGGATGTAGGCCGGGCGGGGGCGGGTGCGCAGCGCCACGCCCTCCAGGCGCATCAGCTGCAGCGTCTCGGTGACCTGCTTGTCGGAGTAGGGGTCCTCCTCCTCCCAGATCTCCGTCATCTCGGCCTCGTGGTCGCCGCCCACGGACACCTCGACACCGCCCTGGCGGGTGCCCCAGCTGCCCTTGTGCAGGGTGAGCAGGGCGTAGAAGCGCAGCGGGGTCAGCAGGAACAGCTGGATCAGGCCGTACAGCGGGGCCAGCAGGAACATGCCGAACCGCTTGATGAAGCCCATGCCGCGGCGCGGGAAGTCCAGATAGCGGACGTTGCGCAGATAGCCCATGAGGACCATGAACAGCGCGTAGTCGCCGATGTGGTCGAGGAACCGGGCCGGGTGCATGATCGGCAGGATGACCATGGAGTAGAACATGGCCGAGCCGAACACCAGCCACAGGCCGAGCTCCATGCAGGTCAGCCAGAAGGCCGGGCGGTATTTCTTCTGGTGCCGGAAGGCCCACAGGGACTCGCGGAAGAAGGACTTGTTCCAGCGGACCTGCTGGCGCAGGAAGTGCGGCAGCTTCTCGGGGACGGCGGTGTAGCCGACCGCGGTCTCCTGGAAGACGACCTGGCCCTCCATCAGGCAGTAGTTGGTCATGCGGCGGTCGTCGCCGAAGACGGCCGGCTTGCCCAGGAACTGCTGGTTGAGGAAGTCCGGCAGGTACTTGCGCACCAGCGAGCCGCGGTACGCCGACAGGGCGCCGCAGCAGCACAGCACGGACTTCAGCCGCGAGTAGGCGGCCCGCTCGAAGAGGAAGGAGTTGCCGTAGCGCAGGTCCTGCAGGCGGGTGAAGACATTGCTGTCGTGGTTGAGCGCCAGCACCATGCCGGTGGAGGCCATGATCTTCTCGTCGGCCAGCGGCAGCAGCAGCTCACGGACCGTGTCCCGGGAGAGCACGGTGTCGGAGTCCACGCACAGGAAGATGTCGGAGTACGGGGCCGCCTCGAAGCCGAGGGCCAGCGCCTCGCGCTTGCCCTTGTTCTCGGGCTGGACGCTGACGGTGTACTTGACGCCCTTCGCCTCGAACTCGGGGCGCAGCTTCCTCGCCGCCCGGATACCGGCCGGGTCGGCGCTGCAGTCGTCGATGATGTGGATCTCGTTGGGCAGCCGGCTCTGCGCGAGCAGGGAGCGCATGCCCTGCTCGAACATCACCGGGTCCTCGTTGTAGATCGGGATGACCGCGGTGACCCAGCACTCCTCGAGGTACTGCAGCTCCTCGCGGCCCGCCTTGGCGGGCCGGTAGAAGAGGGCGCCGAACATCTTCAGGCCCAGCAGGCCCATGGCACCCATCGAGTACAGGTGCAGCGAGTCGGAGTCGAGCCGGGTGGCGATGACGGCGGCGATGGCGATGAAGAAGAAGTACGAGACCTTCAGGTGCCGTCGTTTGCGGTGGGCTCGGCGCCCGTCGGAGTCGACGGCTCCGGGTATGTACGTATCCTCAGTCGTCACAGCTTGACCACCCGGGGATGATCGGAGGTCTTGCCGCGGGTGTCGAAGAGCTTGCGGGCGCGATCGGCCAGCAGGTCCAGGTCGATCTCCCGGTGGGGCTGGAGCAGGATGGTGAGGTCTGCGGCCTCGGCGGCGGCCAGGTAGTCGCCGGCGCGCTCGATCTGCTCGCCGCCGACGGTCCAGCCCTCGACGTGCGGGTCGAAGTAGACCAGTCCGGCGCCGCGCGCGATCAGGTTCTCGGCGACCGCCAGGGCGGGGCTCTCGCGCTGGTCCGAGATGTCCGGCTTGTAGGTGACGCCGATCAGCAGCACACGGGAGCCGCGGACCGCCTTGCCCTCGTGGTTGAGCAGGTCGGCGACGCGGTTGACCACGTGCACGGGCATGCGCTGGTTGATCTCCTGCGCCAGCTCCACGAAGCGGAACGGGATGCCCAGCGAACGCACCTTGTAGGACAGGTAGTTGGGGTCGATCGGGATGCAGTGCCCGCCGACGCCGGGGCCGGGGTAGAACGGCGCGAAGCCGAACGGCTTGGTGGAGGCGCAGCGGATGGCGTCCCACAGGTCCACGCCGATCTCCCGGCAGAACATCGACATCTCGTTGACGAGGGCGATGTTGACGTGCCGGTAGGTGTTCTCCAGCAGCTTGGCCATCTCCGCCTCGCGGGTGCCCTTGGCCTCGACCACGCGGGCCACGAAGCGCTCGTAGAGGGCGCGGGCGGCCTTGGTGCAGTCGGCGGTGACTCCGCCGACGACCTTGGGGGTGTTCTCCAGGCCGAAGGAGGCGTTGCCCGGGTCGATGCGCTCGGGCGAGAAGGCGAGGTGGAAGTCCCGGCCGGCCTTGAGGCCACCGGCCTCGAGGCGGGGGCGGACGACCTCGTCGGTGGTGCCGGGGTAGGTCGTGGACTCCAGGACCACGAGGGTGCCGGGCTTGAAGTGGGTGGCGATGTCCTCGACCGCGGCGTGCACGGCGCCGAGGTCCGGGGAGCCGTACTCGGTGAGCGGGGTGGGCACGCAGATGACGACGGCGGCGGCCTCGGCGATCACCTCGGGCCGGTCGGAGGCGCAAAAGCCCTGCTCGAGCATCGTGGCGACCTCGGCGTCGGTGATGTCATCCACGTGCGAGCGGCCGCTGTTGAGGCCGTCGACCACCTGGCGGCTGCGGTCGAGGCCGACCACCTTCAGTCCGGCCGCGGCGGCGGAGCGGGCCAAGGGCAGCCCCACGTAACCGAGTCCGACAACGACAAGATCCGTCGTGGAGGATCTGCTCACGACACCATTCCCAACCCCGTTGCTCGGCCACGAGCAGGCCGCACGCGGGCAGCGCAAGCCCCCCACGTATTTCGAACATGTCCGAGGAGGCTAACAGAACCTTCATATTTTCATCCCGCCCACATCACGTGCGCCTTGTCACGTACACACCCGTACAACCCTTTACGCATCCCGTGTGTCTCCCGTCACCAAAGCCACGTGAGCGGGCACACGTTTGCACAGCTCTCAGACCTGCGGCTCTCAGACCTGCTGCCAGGCGGTCAGGGCGAGCCCCGGCTCGTCCTTCCGCCGCGTGATCATCAGAGTCCCGGTCGACGGGGCGAACGCAGCCGCGACCAGCTCCCCGTTCTCATCCAGGGCGAGGCACACCCGTGCGTCCGCCGGCAGCCGGGGCCCGGACTCGGTCCACCAGGCCCCCGCGGACTCCTGCTCGGTCGGATACGCGGCGAAGGCCACCCGCCCGCTCGCCGACCGCTGGGCCAGCACGGTGCAGTCGTGCCCCTCGATCACGCACCGCACGGCACTCACAGGCCCCGGCCCGGCCGCCGCGAGCAGGGCCACGGGCTTCTCCCCCGGCCGCCAGGCACACAACTCCCCGCCCGTGTCCGTGAAGTACACAGTGGTGTGCTCCGCCGACGTCGCCAGCGCACACAACGTGCCCGGCTGCACGTCGACATCGCTCCCCTCCGCCCGCACCGGCCGCTTCCCCGCCTCCTCCTGACGCCAGTGCAGAATCCCTCCCGGACCGGCCGCGTACAGCTCCACACGCCCCGACTCGCCCGTCACGGCCGCCAGGTGCTCCTGCACCTGCTCGCCCCCGAGATCGGCCCAGGCCTCCCAGCCGCCCTTCTCCTTCTGGGCGAGCAGGCTCACCCCGCCGCCCTTGTTCCGCACGAAGACATGGGCCCGGCCCTGGGCATCCACGGCAACCGCGGGCGTCCCCGTCCGCCCGCCCTTCTTGTCCGGATGGCCCACGGGAGCGAAGTCCAGGGCCGCCAGCCGGGGCCGGTAGTGGGTCGAGTGCACCAGCCCCGCCTCCCCGGAGACGGTGGGCCGCCAGGCCACCAGATGCGTATACCGGTCGGGCCCCTGCCCGACGGCCACCCCCGGCAGCAACCGCTGCGGCCCACCCGCCCTGCGCGGCGGCTCCCACGGCCCGCCGGCAGCCGGCTCCGCACGGCACAGCACGGCACCGTCCGACGGCAGGTAGACGATGAGGCGGCCATCCCGACCACACAAAAGCCAGTCGCCGTTCACCCTCTTCACCCTAAGGGGCCCGTTGTTCGGGGCATCCCGCCGGGGCGTGCGGAGCCGCGCTGTACTCGTTCCGTGGGACGCTGGGCGGTATGGACGACACCGCTGCTCTGCTGGTCATTGTGGACGCCGCCAATGTGGTCGGGTCGGTGCCGGACGGGTGGTGGCGGGACCGGCGGGGGGCTGCGGAGCGGTTGCGGGACCGGCTGGCGGAGGTGGGGCTGCCAGGGCACGAGGGGCCGGTGGAGATCGTGATGGTGGTGGAGGGGGCGGCGAAGGGCGTGGCGCCGGTGCCGGGGGTGGAGGTGGAGGAGGCGCCGGGGAGCGGGGACGATCACATCGTCCGGCTGGTGGCGGAGGCCGCCGGGCGGCGGGTGCTGGTGGTCACGGCGGACCGCGACCTCCGTCGCCGGGTGTCGGAACTCGGCGCGGAGGTCACGGGTCCGCGATCGGTGCGCGGCTGATCCGGGAGGCTCACCGGGTGTCAGGGACCGGGCTTGCCGGCCTGGCCCGGTGCCACCTGCCCCTCCCTGGCCAGACGGCTGTGACCGCGGCTGTAGAGGAAGTAGACGACGAAGCCGATCGCCATCCAGATGGCGAACCGCACCCAGGTCTCGGCGGGGAGGTTCAGCATCAGCCAGAGGGAGGCGGCGACGGAGAGGATCGGCAGGAACGGGACCCACGGCGTACGGAAGTTGCGCGGCAGGTCCGGCCGGGTCCGGCGCAGGATGATCACGCTGAGCGCGACGATCACGAAGGCGAACAGCGTGCCGATGTTCACCAGCGCCGCCAGTTCGTTCAGCGGGGTGAAGCCGGCGAGCACCGCGATGAGCACACCGAGCAGGATGGTCGGGCGGTGCGGGGTCCTGAAGCGCGGGTGGACCCGGGAGAAGAACCGCGGCAGCAGCCCGTCGCGGCTCATGGCGAAGAAGACACGGGTCTGACCGAGCAGCAGGATCATGCAGACGGTCGTCAGGCCGACCGCGGCGCCGAAGCTGATGAAGCCCGCGTACCAGGGGTGCCCGGTGGCCTTGAAGGCGTCGGCGAGCGGTGCGTCGACGGACAGCTTGCTGTAGTGCTGCATACCGGTGACCACGATCGACACCAGCACGTACAGCACGGTGCAGATGAACAGCGAGCCGAGGATGCCGCGGGGCATGTCGCGCTGCGGGTTCCTGGTCTCCTCGGCGGCGGTGGCCACGATGTCGAAGCCGATGAACGCGAAGAACACGACCGAGGCGGCCGTGAAGATGCCCATGACGCCGAAGTTCGCCGGCGCCCAGCCGAACATCAGCTGGATCAGGGGCGCATCCAGGCTCTGCCCCGCCTCCACGGGCTGCGACTTGGGGATGAAGGGCTTGTAGTTGTCGGCGGTGATGAAGAACGCGCCGGCGATGATCACGACGAGGACGACGGTCACCTTGACGGCGACGACGATCGAGGTGACCCGGGCGGAGAGCTTCATGCCGAGGACCAGGATGCCGGTGAGGACCAGCACCAGCGCGGCCGCGAGCACGTCGAAGCCGAAGACGTCGGAGCCTTCCCGGCTGCCCAGGTACGCGGGCATCTCCCAGTCCGCGTTGCCCATCAGGGACTGGATGTACCCCGACCAGCCGACGGCCACCACCGCCGTACCGAGCGCGAACTCCAGGACGAGATCCCAGCCGATGACCCACGCGGGCAGCTCACCGAGGGACGCGTACGAGAACGTGTAGGCGGAGCCCGCCACCGGGACGGTGGAGGCGAACTCGGCGTAGCAGAGCGCGGCGAGCGCGCAGACCACTCCGGCCACCACGAAGGCCAGGGCCACCGCGGGCCCGGCGTTGTTCTTCGCGACCGTGCCGGTGAGGACGAAGATGCCGGTACCGATGATGACACCGACGCCGAAGACGGTCAGATCGAGCGCGGACAGGGACTTCTTGAGCGCGTGCTCTGGCTCCTCGGTGTCGAGGATCGACTGCTCGACGTTCTTCGTCCTGAAGAGGGGGCTGGTCACAGGTACCTCCCACGCTTGTCATCCTCGACATGATCGAGAGGGGGCGTAGGTCGTATGCCCCGGTACCGTCACCCTCACGCAAACGGGCCGCACGCGCCACTCATCACGGTGGCGCGGGCGGCCCGATCGGGCGATCAGGGAAGGCGGGTGCGCGCAGGTCAGTCGCGGGCGGCCTCCACGGAGCCGACGGCGGAGCGCTCGTACCTGCCGTCCAGCCGGGCGACCAGGCCGGTGACCTGACGGGCGATGTCCGGCGCGGTCAGCCCGATCTCGGCGAGCACCTCGGCGCGGGAGGCGTGGTCGAGGAAGCGCGGCGGGATGCCGAAGTCGCGCAGCGGGACGTCGACGCCGGCGTCGCGCAGCGCCTGGGCGATGGCGCAGCCGACCCCGCCGACCCGCGAGTTGTCCTCCACGGTGACGACCACGCGGTGCTTCTCGGCGAGCGGGGCCATCGCCTCGTCCACCGGCTTGACCCAGCGCGGGTCGACGACGGTGGTGGAGATGCCCTGCTTGTCGAGCAGTTCGGCGACCTCCAGGCACATCGGCGCCAGGGCGCCGACGGAGACCAGCAGCACGTCCGGGGTGTCGGTGCCGGGCTCGCGCAGCACGTCCATGCCGCCCACACGGCCCACGGCCGGTACGGCGGGCCCGACGGCGCCCTTGGAGAAGCGCACCACGGTGGGCGCGTCGTCCACCTCGACGGCCTCGCGCAGCTGGGCGCGCACCTGGTCGGCGTCGCGCGGGGCGGCCAGCCGCAGGCCGGGGACGACCTGGAGGATGGACATGTCCCACATGCCGTTGTGCGAGGGGCCGTCGGTGCCGGTGATGCCGGCCCGGTCCAGCACGAACGTCACGCCGCACTTGTGCAGGGCCACGTCCATCAGCACCTGGTCGAAGGCGCGGTTGAGGAAGGTGGCGTACACGGCGAAGACCGGGTGCACGCCCGCGTGGGCGAGGCCGGCCGCGGAGACGGCGCCGTGCTGCTCGGCGATGCCGACGTCGTAGACCCGGTCGGGGAAGCGTTTGGCGAACTTGTCCAGGCCGACCGGCTGGAGCATGGCCGCGGTGATGGCGACGATGTCCTCGCGCTCCTCACCCAGCTTGACCATCTCGTCGCCGAAGACGGAGGTCCAGTCGGCGCCGGCGGTGGCGATGGGCAGCCCGGTGTCGGGGTGGATCTTGCCGACGGCGTGGAAGCGGTCGGCCTCGTCCTGGAGGGCGGGCTGGTAGCCGCGGCCCTTCTCGGTCAGGCAGTGCACGATCACCGGGCCGCCGAAGCGCTTGGCGCGGGCCAGGGCGGACTCCAGGGCCTCGATGTCGTGTCCGTCGATCGGGCCGACGTACTTCAGGCCGAGGTCCTCGAACATGCCCTGCGGGGCGATGAAGTCCTTCAGGCCCTTCTTGGCGCCGTGCAGGGTGTCGTAGAGCGGGCGGCCGACGACCGGGGTGCGCTCCAGGAGATCCTTGGTGCGGGCCAGGAAGCGCTCGTAGCCGTCGGTGGTGCGCAGGGTCGCCAGGTGGTTCGCCAGGCCGCCGATGGTGGGCGCGTAGGAGCGCTCGTTGTCGTTGACGACGATGACCAGCGGGCGGTCCTTGGCGTCGGCGATGTTGTTCAGCGCCTCCCAGGCCATGCCGCCGGTCAGGGCGCCGTCGCCGATCACGGCGACGACGTGGCTGTCGCGCTTCATGAGCTGGTTGCCCTTGGCGATGCCGTCGGCCCAGCCGAGCACGGTGGAGGCGTGGCTGTTCTCGATGACGTCGTGCTCGGACTCGGCCTGCGAGGGGTAGCCGGACAGGCCGCCCTTCATCTTCAGCCGGGAGAAGTCCTGCCGGCCGGTGAGCAGTTTGTGCACGTAGGACTGGTGCCCGGTGTCCCAGAGCACCTTGTCCTTCGGCGAGTCGAAGACCCGGTGCAGGGCGATGGTCAGTTCCACCACACCGAGGTTGGGGCCGAGGTGGCCGCCGGTCTTGGAGACCGCGTCGACGAGGAAGGTCCGGATCTCCTGGGCCAGCTGTTTCAGCTCCTCCTGGCTGAGCCGGTCCAGATCGCGCGGTCCCCTGATGCGGGTCAGCAGCGGCACCCGTGCCTCCTTGCAGTAGAGCTGATCGAGCTTTTGCCGGGCCTGACGAGTCTAATGTTCCGCTGCCGGGCGCGGACTCCGGGCGGTGCGTCGTACGTCACGCGTTCGGCAGTACCCACGATGCGGCACCCCTGCGACACCCGCAGAAACGCACAGGTGGCCCGGTGCCGTGAAGGCACCGGGCCACTGTGCCGCTCCCCGAGGGGGGTGCGGACGCCGTCCGTGCGAGGCCGGCGCCCCTGGAGGCGGGGCCGGCCCCGCACGGGCCGGGAGCGGGCGCTAGGCGCGGCCCGCGGTCTTCTGCGTCCGGCGGGTGACCGCGTCGATGATGACGGTGGCCAGCAGCACGCCACCGGTGATCATGTACTGGACCGGCGAGGCGATGCCCTCGAGCGCCAGGCCGTAGGCGATCGAGATGATCACCATCACACCGAGCAGGGCGTCCCAGGTCCGGCCGCGTCCGCCGAACAGCGAGGTACCACCGATCACCGCCGCGGCGATGACGTTCATCAGGAACTCACCGGTACCGGCGCCCTGGTTCGCGGAGGCGATCTTCGAGGCGACGAACAGACCGCCGATGGCGGCGAACGTACCGGCGATGGCGAACACCGAGATGCGCACCAGCTCGACGTTGATACCGGCGCGGCGGGAGGCCTCGACGCTGCCGCCGAGGGCGTACACCTTGCGGCCGTAGGAGGTGCGGCGCAGCACGAAGTCGGTGATCACCAGGACCGCGAGGAAGATCACCACGGCCAGCGGCAGGCCCTTGTACTGGTTGAAGACGACCGCCACGGCGAAGGCCACGACGGCCAGCAGCGCGGTCCGCACCACGATCTCGCTGACCGGCCGGGAGGGCACCCCGGCGGCCTCACGGCGGCGGTTGTCGAAGAACGAAGTGAGGAAGTACCCCACGGTCGCGACGAGCGCCAGGCCGTAGGCCGCGGCCACGTCCGAGAAGTAGTAGCTGGTCAGCTTGACGACCAGACCGTCGGAGTCGAGGTTGATGGTGCCGTTCTCGCCCAGGATCTGGAGCATGAAGCCCTGCCAGAACAGCAGACCGGCCAGGGTCACGGCGAAGGCCGGCACACCGATGCGGGCGAAGACGAAGCCGTGGATGGCGCCGGCGACCGTGCCGGTGAGGATCGCCAGCACCAGGGCCAGCACCTCGTTCATCCCGTGGGTGACGCTGAGCACCGCGAAGGTGGCGCCGGCGACACCGCTGACCGAGCCGACCGACAGGTCGATCTCGCCGAGCAGCAGGACGAAGACGATACCGACGGCGATCATGCCCGTGCCGACCATGGCGATCGACATGTCGGAGAAGTTGCCGGCGGTGAGGAAGTTGGAGTTCAGGCTGGTGAAGATGCCCCAGATGATCAGCAGGCCGACCACGACCGGGAGGGAGCCCAGGTCACCGGCCTTCATCTTCCGCTTGAACTCGTTGACGTAGCCCTTCAGGCCCTGCTCGCGCACCAGCAGCCGGGGGTCGACGGCGGTGACCGCTGCGGCTGCCGCCTCGGGGTTCTCCACGACGTGGTCCTCGGCGGGGGTGGTGGTCTTGTCGGTGCTCATTTCTTGATCTCCCCATTGGTGCGCGCCGCACGACGGGTCACGGCGTTGTCCGTGGCGCCCGTGATGGCGGAGATGATCTCTTCCTGCGAGGTCGACTTGACCTCGAAGACGCCGTTGTTGCGGCCGAGGCGCAGCACGGCGACCTTGTCCGCCACGGCCTTGACGTCGGCCATGTTGTGGCTGATGAGGATCACCGCGTGTCCGCGCTCGCGCAGGCGCTCCACCAGGTCGAGGACCTGGGCGGTCTGCTCGACACCGAGGGCGGCGGTGGGCTCGTCGAGGATCACCAGCTTGGGCTCGCCGAGCATGGACCGGGCGATGGCCACGACCTGGCGCTGACCGCCGGAGAGCGAGGCGATCGGGATGCGGACGCTGGGGATGCGGATCGAGAGGGTGTCGAGCAGCTCGCGGGAGCGGCGCTCCATCTCCACCTCGTCCAGGACGCCGCGGCGGCGGATCTCCCGGCCGAGGAAGAGGTTGCCGACGACATCGATGTTGTCGCACAGCGCGAGGTCCTGGTACACCGTCGCGATGCCCAGGTTCTGGGCATCGTGCGGCTTGCTGATCTGGACGGGCTTGCCCTCCCACTCGATGACGCCCTCATCGATGGGATGCACGCCGGCGATCGTCTTGACCAGCGTGGACTTTCCGGCGCCGTTGTCGCCGACCAGGGCGACCACCTCACCGGCGTGGACCTCAAGCTCTACGTCGGTGAGCGCCTGGACGGCACCGAATCGCTTGGAGACCCCGCGCAACGCCAGCACGGGCGTAGCGGACACGTGAACCATCTCCTTCGCCGCCTGACCCGGCGGGAGGTTGTGCAGAGTTTTCGGGGGGTGTTCCGTCCGGCGCCCCGCGTAGCTTGCGGGGCTGGTGTGTGCGGGGCGCCGGCGGAAACTCGGGGCAGCGGGTCCCGTACGGGAGTCATCGGGTGGACTCCCGTACTGCGTGGGACTCCTTGCTGCTTACTTCAGACCGATCTTGTCGCAGGCGGCCTTGTACTTGCCCGCGCAGATCTCGTCGATGGTGTAGACGCCGTCCTTGACCACGGTGTCCTTGATGTTGTCCTGGGTCAGCGAGACGACCGGGACCAGCACGGCCGGGACGCCCTTGGTGGTGGGGCTGTCGACCTTGTCCTTGGCGATGGAGTCCAGGGACTTGCCCTGGGCGAGCGCGACGGCCATCTCCGCGGCGGCGTTGGCCTCCGGGGCGTACGGCTTGTAGACGCTCATGTACTGCTCACCGGTGACGATGCGCTGCACACCCGCGAGCTCGGCGTCCTGGCCGGTGACCGGGATGTTGTCGATGCCGGCCGCCTTCAGGGCGGTGATGATGCCGCCCGCCATGCCGTCGTTGGCGCTGTAGACGCCGACGATGTTCTTCTTGCCGAGGGCGGAGATGGCGCCTTCCATGTTCTGGTTGGCGTTCTCCGGCTTCCACTCCTTGGTGTCGTACTCGCGGCCGATCTTCACCTTGCCGTCGAGGACGGAGTGGGCGCCCTTCTTGAACTGGGCGGCGTTCGGGTCGGTGGAGGACCCGTTCATCATGACGATCTGGCCGTCCTTGGCCTTGTCGCCGAGCGCCTTCAGCAGGGCCTCGCCCTGGGTCTTGCCGACGGTGACGTTGTCGAACGACGTGTAGGCGTCGATCGGACCCTCGGCGAGACGGTCGTAGGCGACGACCGGGATCTTGGCGTCCTTGGCCTTCTTCACCGAGCCGGCGATGGCCTTGGAGTCCACCGCGTCCAGGATCAGCACGTCGACCTTGTTGGTCACCATGGTGTCGACCTGCTGGGCCTGCAGGCTGGCGTCCTGCTTGGCGTTGGCGTAGACCACCTCGGCCTTGTTGTTCGTGAGCTCCTTGATCTTCTTCTCGATCAAGGGCTTGTCGAACTTCTCGTAGCGCGCGGTCTGGTTCTCCGGCAGGAGCAGACCGACCTTGATCTCGTCACCCTTGGCGGCCGAGCCGCCGCTGTCCTTGTCGCCCGACTCCTTGGCGCTGCCACAGGCGGCCAGCGAGACGGCCATTGCACCGGCGGCAATGGCAACGGCGGCACGACGCATACGTGCGTTCACTTCTTCAAACCTCCCTGACGAGGCCGCGTCGTTGCGGCCGAGGTGGCTGGAAGTCAACTCGGCCACACGTGCGACGTCAAGAAGTAAATCCTTAACGAGATGGCAACGGTGCCATCCGTTCTCTAAGTGAAGGCGGGTGTACCGGCCATCGGTGCCCCCGCCACAGCTCCGTCCAAAAGGGTCGAATCGCCCATTTCGTTGAGGGCGAGGGCGAGCGCTCCGAGGACCTCCGCTCGGCTCCCAAGTGCCCCGGGGAGAACGGACAGTTGGCGCGCCGCACTGGGGATCGCATAGCGGCCGACGGACTCCCTGATCGGCCCGAGCACCAGCTCACCGGCCTCGGCGAGATCACCGCCGAGGACGATGCGGCTCGGGTTCAGCAGGTTGCAGAGATTGGCGACTCCACTGCCGACATGGCGGCCGACGTCGGCGATCACCCGGCGGCAGCCCGGGTCGCCGTCCCTCGCCAGTCTCACGACCTTCTCCATGGTCAGGTCCGTGCCGTGGCTGGAATGGAGCAGCGGGAGCACATAGCGGGCCGCCGCGAAGGTCTCCAGGCAGCCGCGGTTGCCGCAGCGGCAGACGGGGCCGGACTCATCGAGCGTAATATGCCCGATTTCGCCCGCGGTGCCGCCGGGCCCCCGGTAGATCTTCCCGTCGATCACCAGGCCGGCGCCGACGCCGCTCGCGACCTTGATGTAGGCCAGGTCGCGCACGCCCCGGCCGCTGCCCCAGACCATCTCGCCGAGGGCGCCGAGGTTGGCGTCGTTGTCCACGTGCACCGGCACTCCGAGGCGCCCCCGCAGCTCCTCGGCCGGTCTGGTGCCGCCCCAGCCCGGCAGGATCGCGGTGGAGCCCAGGGTGCCGGACTCCACGTCGATCGGGCCGGGCACGCCCAGGCCGATCCCGGCGATCTTGGAGCGGTCCACCCCGGTGGCGTCGATCATCCTGTTGACCAGCTGTTCCGCCCGGTCGAAGCCTTGCGTGGCGGAGGCGTCCACGTCCAGTGGCTCGGACTTCTCGTCCAGCACCTGATGGGCGAGATTGCCGATCGCCACGCGTAGATGCGTATGGCCGAAATCCACCCCGATGACGATGCCGGCGTCCCCGCTCAGCGAGACGCTGCGGGCCCTGCGTCCGCCCGCCGAGGTGGGGGTGACCTGGACCGTTCCGCCCTCTTTCAGTTCCCGGACGATGTTGGATACGGTCGCCGCCGACAGGCCTGTCGTCCTCGCGATCTCGGCCTGAGTGAGAGAACCCGCAAGACGTACTGCTCGGACGACCCGCTCCAGGTTGGCTCGGTGCAGCGACGACTGCGACCCCGGAGTCTCCACGACGACCTCCTGCGCGCGGGGCCGCTTCGGTGAGGCCCCGTTTCATGTCCAACTAGTGAACTCTAAGCTGAGCCGTTCGGGCTGCCTCCCGTCAAGAGGTTGAACCGTTTCGGAGGACGACAGGGAGAACGGTCACATACACGGACGCCGCCCCCGGGAGCCGGGAGCGGCGCGTGCGGGAGCGGATGCGCAGCGTTACTTCAGCGCACCGGCGGTGAGACCCTGGACCACCTGGCGCTGGAAGATGATGTAGGCGGCGAGCACCGGGAGCATCGCCATCACCAGGCCGGCGAACAGCCCGGACCAGTCCCCCTTGTAGCCCTGGCTGACCGCCAGCTGCACCAGGCCCTGGGTGAGGACGTGCTTGTCCTCGTCGGTGTTCAGCACGGTGGGCAGCATGTACTGGTTCCACTGGCCCAGGAAGTTGAAGATGCCCACGCTGATCAGGCCCGGCTTGGCCATCGGCAGCATGATCTGGAAGAACGTCCGGCTGTGCGAGGCGCCGTCCACGAAGGCGGCCTCGGCGACGGAGGTCGGCAGGCTGCGGAAGAAGGCGGTCAGGAAGAACACCGTGAACGGCAGCGAATAGGCGATGTAGACCAGGATCAGGCCGTGGATGGTGTTCAGCAGTCCCATGTTGTTGACCACGTAGAACAACGGGACCAGGGCGAGCATGATCGGGAAGCTCATGCCGCCGATGAACAGGTAGTAGATGAACCGGTTGCCCGGGAATTCGAAGCGGGCCAGCACATAGGCCGCCATCGAGCCCAGGACGAGGGTGCCGATGAGCGAGCCGCCCACCACCAGGACGGTGTTGAGGAAGTAGTCGCTCATATGGGCCTGGGTCCAGGCCCGCGACCAGTTCTCGAAGTGCAGCCGGTCCGGCAGCGACCAGGGGGAGCCGAAGATGGAGGCGTCGTCCTTGAAGGACGTCATCACCGCCCACACCAGCGGCATGACCACCATGATCGCCCAGATGACGAGGATGCCGTGGGAGAAGACATTGAGGACGGTGCCCTCCTTCTTCCCACGCGCCGGCCCGGGCGCCGGCAGGTCGACCTTGGTGACAGGGGCGCCGGACTCGGCGGGTACCGGAGCGGAGGTCTCGGTCGTCTTCATCTGATCAGTACTCCAGCCGCTCGCGCCGCCCCAGCCGCATCACGATGGCGGCGAAGGCCAGCGTGACGACGAGCAGGGCGACACCGATGGTGGTGGCATAGGCGGCCTGACCGTCACGGAACGCCTTCTGGTACACGTACAGGACCATGACGGTGGTCGAGTAGTCGGGCCCGCCGGGTCCGGTCGTCATGATCTGTACGACCGCGAACGACTCGGCGCCCAGGGCGAGGATGCCCATGTACACCCAGCCGGACTGCACGGTGTCCCACAGCAGCGGCAGGGTGATACGGAAGAACATGGTGAAGCGGCCGGCCCCGTCCAGCAGCGCGGCCTCGTACAGGTCCGCCGGGATGGAGGCCATGCCCGCGGAGAACAGGACCACGAAGAAGCCCACCGTGGACCAGACGAGCACCGCCATCACGGCCCACAGGGCGAGGTCCGGGTCGCCCAGCCACAGCGGCTGGACGTCGTCGAGGCCGACCGCCCGCAGGACGGAGTTGACCGCACCGCTGTCCGGGTTGTACGCGAACGCGAACAGCAGGGCGACGATGGCGATCGAGAGCACCTGCGGGAAGAAGTAGACGATCTTGTAGAAGCCGGAGCCGCGGACCCCGCTGATCACCGGTCCGCCCCGGCGCCGCCGGCCGCCCACGTTGATCATGAACGACAGGAACAGCGCCAGACCGATCGTCACCACCGGCACCAGCAGCGCGAACAGCAGGCTGTGCTGCAGCGACTTCCAGAAGATGGAGTCGTCCCACATGCGCTCGTAGTTGGCGAAGCCCACCATCGAGAACTCGGGACTCAGACCGGTCCAGTCCGTGAACGAGTAGTAGATCGACTGGATGAACGGCCAGATGACGAAGAGCGCGTACAGCCCCAGGGGAACCGCGAGGAACCCCACGATGAACCGGTACTTGCCGTGCTGCATTCCTAGCGACCCCGATCTGCGCGCGGGTGCCGCCAGGGCCGGCCCGGCGCGGCTGCGCCGGACAGGCCCTGGGGACGGGTCCTCACTGGTGCTTGTAGTGCTTGATCGACGAGTCCTTGGCGGTCTCGTCGGCGAAGGCCTGGATCTTCTTGATGGCCTCGGCCGGGGTGATGCGGCCGGCCATCATCTCGCCGAGGCCCGCCACACCGATCTTCTCCTTCTGCAGCTGCACGTACCAGTCCTGGATGCGCGGGTTCAGGACGTTCTCGCCGGCCAGTTCCAGCGCCGCGACACCGGACTTGAGGCCAGGGGTGAGCTCGATGCCGTCGGTGCCGCCGTTGTAGGCGGTCAGCGACTTCACCTTGCTGGTGAAGTTCTTCGAGGAGGCCTCGCTGAGCATGATGCGCAGCTGCTCCATGCCGCCCAGGCCGTTGTTCGCCTTGGCCGGGACGATGAAGGGCTCACCGCCGGAGGCCCAGATGGTGCCGAAGGGCATCTTGTCGTTCTCGTCGAGGCCGGTGGGCGCGGACACCGTGACCTCGAAGTCCGCCGGGATGACCTTGGCCGACTCGTTCTCCACCCAGGAGCCGTTGGGAAGGAACAGCGCCTTGCCCTGGGCCCAGGCGGTCTGGGACTGGATGTGGTCGAGGCCGGGGGTGCCCTTGAGGATGTAGCCCTTCTTGTAGAGCTCGTAGTAGGCCTCGAAGCAGGCCTTGACCGCCGGGTGCTTCCAGGCGTTCGGCTCGAGGTTGTCGATGGCGTCGAGCACCTCGCGGCCGCCGACCTTGCCGATCATCGGGTAGAGCGAGAAGGGGATGTAGTACGGGTACTTGCCCGCGTACGTCCAGCCCGCCATGCCCTTCTTCTTGGCCTTGGCACAGACGGCGAGCATCTGGTCCCAGGTTTTCGGGTACTCCTCGTCCAGCGAGTCCAGGGCCTTCTTCGAGTACCAGACGCCGTAGACCGTGTAGGCGTAGTAGAGGATCCAGACCTTGTCGCCGTCGAACTGGCCCATCTCGACGATGCCGGGGCGCAGCGTGTCGCGGACCTTCTTGTTCGGGTCGTCGTAGGACGGGGCGTCCAGGAGCGGGGTGAGGTCGGCGAGCTGGTTCTTGCCGACGAGGACGCCCATGTCCATCTGCTCGGCACCGGAGTTGTCGATGAGGTCGGGCGGGTTGCCCTGGTTGAAGCGCGGCTGCAGGGTCGACTGGATCTTCTGCGTCGCGGAGAACTTCACCTTGGCCTTGGGGAAGTTCTTCTCATAGATCTTGACGGCGTCCTGGGCGTACTCCTTGCCGAAGCCGCCGTCGAAGAGGACGAATTCCATCTGCGCGGTGTCATTGACGCCGAGCGGGTTCTTCGCGGTCTTCTTGCCGGCCTTGGCCTTGTCCTGATCGCCGCCCCCTCCCCCGCTGGCACACGCGGACAGGAAGCCCATGGCGGGTACGGAGACCAGCCCCAGCGCGGCGGACCGCTTGATCAGACTGCGGCGGTCGACGCCGCCGGTGGCGAACTCGCCGGTGCCGTTGTTCTCGGCGGAGGTGGATCCCATGCTCAAGTCCTCGCCTTCTCCAGGACTCAGGCGGTGAACCGGATCCTTCCCGGCACCGCGTTCGGGTCAAGCTGGGTCGTGCTGGAAGTGCTGTCGAGGTGCTGTGGTGCTGGACGTTCCCGGTGACACGTCACTGATGGCCGGGTGCGGTGAAGATGCCCCGGAGTGCCGACAGGTATAGTCCACTTCCCGCCAGCGGAGCAAGATCGAATGCAAGGTTCGCTGCCGGTCTTTTCCGAGTTGAGACCTGCCGGAAATATGTGCTCCCGGCACGCTTCTCGGCGGAATTATCCGGGCCTCCGATCTCGAATGCCGCATTCAACACCTTGACACCGCGGGCCACTTGGCCCACTACTGTTCCTTGCGCAGTGAAACTGACAACGTTGTCCAGGCGCAGGGAGGGTGCTCGCGCATGCTGCACAGAGTCCGGCACGGAGTACGGCACAGATGGAGTACGGCGGTCGTGGCGGCGACCGCCTTCGCTTTGGCCGTGAGCTCCCAGGGCGCCGCCGCGGCCCTGCCGGGAGCACCGGCGAAGACCGACCGGGCGTTCGCCTCCTCGTTCGAACAGGGCGACCCCGCCCCGGACTGGGTGAGCACCGTGGAGACCGCACCGGGCGGCGGCAAGCGCGCCTTGGGCGTCGACGGCGGCTACACCAGCGGCATCCCGGGGAATGTGACCGACCGGGTGACCGACGTACGGGCGAGCGCCGAGAACACCGGCGGCGGGGAGGTGAAGGAGAACCTCATCGACGGCGAGCCGAGCACCAAGTGGCTGACGTTCGAGCCCACCGGCTGGGTCGAGTTCGACCTGGACGAACCGGTGAAGATCACCCGATATGCCCTCACATCGGCCAATGACCACGCCGAACGCGACCCGCGGGACTGGACGCTGAAGGGCTCCGCGGACGGCAAGGAGTGGACGACCCTCGACACCCGGACGGGCGAGACCTTCGGCGAGCGGTTCCAGACGAAGATCTACGACCTGGACGCCGGCGCGGTCGCCGAGTACCGGCACTTCCGGCTGGAGATCACCAAGAACGGCAGCGGCACCATCGTCCAGCTCGCCGACGTGCAGTTCTCCACGGGCGGCGAGGACGGCCCGGTGCCCCCGGACATGCTGACGCTGACCGACCGCGGCCCGAGCGGGTCGCCCACCGCGAAGGCGGGCGCCGGATTCACCGGAAAGCGTGCCCTGCGTTACGCCGGCCGGCACACCGCCGAGGGACGGGCCTACTCGTACAACAAGGTCTTCGACGTCAATGTGAAGGTGGAGCGGGACACCCGGCTGTCGTACCGGATCTTCCCCTCGATGGCCGACGGCGACCTCGACTACGACGCCACCAATGTCTCGGTGGACCTCGCCTTCACCGACGGCACGTACCTGAGCGACCTGCGCGCCACCGACCAGCACGGCTTCCCGCTCACCCCGCGCGGCCAGGGCGCGGCGAAGGTCCTCTACGTCAACCAGTGGAACAACGTGGTCTCCCGGATCGGCTCGGTGGCCCGCGGCAAGACGGTCGACCGGATCCTGGTGGCCTACGACTCCCCCAAGGGCCCCGCGGAGTTCCGGGGCTGGGTGGACGACGTGGAGCTGAAGCCGGTGGCACCCGAGCGGCCCAAGGCCCACCTGTCCGACTACGCGGTGACCACGCGCGGCACCAACTCCAGCGGCGGCTTCTCGCGCGGCAACACCTTCCCGGCCACCGCCGTGCCGCACGGCTTCAACTTCTGGACGCCGGTGACCAACGCCGGCTCGCTGACCTGGCTGTACGACTACGCCCGCGGCAACAACGGGGACAACCTGCCGACCGTCCAGGCGTTCAGCGCCAGCCACGAGCCGAGTCCGTGGATGGGGGACCGGCAGACCTTCCAGGTGATGCCGTCGGCCGCGTCCGGCACCCCGGACACCGGCCGCGAGGCGCGGGAGCTGGCGTTCCGGCACGAGAACGAGACGGCCCGGCCGTACTACTACGGGGTCCGCTTCGAGAACGGCCTGAAGGCGGAGATGGCCCCGACCGACCACGCGGCGGCGCTGCGCTTCACCTACCCCGGCGACGACGCGAGCGTGATCTTCGACAACGTCACCGACCAGGCGGGGCTGACGCTCGACCAGGAGAACGGCGCCGTCACCGGCTACTCGGACGTCAAGTCCGGCCTGTCGACCGGAGCGACCCGGCTGTTCGTGTACGGCGAGTTCGACAAGGAGGTCGTCGACGGGGCGTCCAGCGGCGTCAAGGGTCATCTGCGCTTCGACGCGGGCAAGGACCGCACGGTGACGCTGCGGCTGGCCACCTCCCTGATCAGCGTCGACCAGGCGAAGGACAATCTGCGCCAGGAGCTGCCCGCGAGCCGGTCCTTCGAGTCGGTGAAGAAGGCCGCCCAGCGCCAGTGGGACGAGCTGCTGGGCACGGTGGAGGTCGAGGGCGCCACCCCGGACCAGCTGACCACGCTCTACTCCAGCCTCTACCGGCTGTACCTCTACCCGAACTCGGGCTTCGAGAAGGCCAACGGCACCTACAAGTACGCCTCACCGTTCTCGAAGATGACCGGGCCGGACACGCCGACCCACACCGGGGCGAAGATCGTCGAAGGCAAGGTGTACGTCAACAACGGCTTCTGGGACACCTACCGGACCACCTGGCCGGCGTACTCCTTCCTCACCCCGTCCCGGGCCGGTGAGCTGGTCGACGGCTTCGTGCAGCACTACAAGGACGGCGGCTGGACCTCCCGCTGGTCCTCCCCCGGCTACGCGGACCTGATGACCGGCACCTCCTCGGACGTGGCGTTCGCGGACGCCTACGTCAAGGGCGTCGGCTTCGACGCCGAGGCGGCGTACGACGCGGCCGTGAAGAACGCCACCGTGGTGCCGCCCTCCTCGGGCGTGGGTCGCAAGGGCATGGCCACCTCGCCGTTCCTCGGCTACACCTCCACCGAGACCCACGAGGGCCTGTCCTGGGCGCTGGAGGGCTACATCAACGACTACGGCATCGCGAAGATGGCCGAGGCCCTGCACCGGAAGACCGGCAAGAAGCGCTACCAGGAGGAGGCCGCCTACTTCCTGAACCGGGCGCGCGACTACGTCAACCTCTTCGACGCGAAGGCCGGCTTCTTCCAGGGCCGCAACGCCAAGGGCGACTGGCGGGTGCCGTCGGAGAAGTACGACCCGCGGGTGTGGGGCTACGACTACACCGAGACCAACGGCTGGGGCTACGCCTTCACCGCACCGCAGGACAGCCGGGGCCTGGCCAACCTCTACGGCGGCCGGAAGGGCCTCGCCGACAAGCTCGACGAGTACCTCTCCACCCCGGAGACGGCCTCGCCGGAGTTCGTCGGCTCCTACGGCGGTGTCATCCACGAGATGACCGAGGCGCGGGACGTGCGGATGGGCATGTACGGCCACTCCAACCAGGTCGCCCACCACGCCCTGTACATGTACGACGCGGCCGGGCAGCCCTGGAAGACGCAGAAGAACGTGCGCGAGGTGCTGCAGCGGCTCTACACCGGCAGTGAGATCGGGCAGGGCTACCACGGCGACGAGGACAACGGCGAGCAGTCGGCCTGGTACCTCTTCTCCGCGCTCGGCTTCTACCCGCTGGTGATGGGCAGCGGCGAGTACGCCATCGGCTCCCCGCTGTTCACCAAGGCGACCGTGCACCTGGAGAACGGCCGCAAGCTGGTGGTGAAGGCCCCGGAGAACAGCACGCGCAACGTGTATGTGCAGGGCCTGAAGGTCAACGGCAAGCGCTGGAACTCCACCGCGCTCCCGCACGCGCTGATCGCCAAGGGCGGCGTCCTGGAGTTCGACATGGGCCCGCGCCCGTCGACGTGGGGCACCGGCAAGAACGCGGCGCCGGTGTCCATCACCCGCGACGACAAGGTGCCCAGCCCGCGCAAGGACCTGCTGGAGGGCGACGGTCCCCTGTTCGACAACACCTCGGGGACCGGAGCCACGGTGTCCACGGTCGAGCTGCCGGTCGCCGGGAACGCCGAGGCGGTGCAGTACACGCTGACCTCCGCGGACCCGGCGAAGGCGCCCACGGGCTGGGTGCTGCAGGGCTCGGCCGACGGGAAGACGTGGAAGGACCTGGACGAGCGGTCCGGTGAGACCTTCCGCTGGGAGCGGCAGACCCGGGCCTTCTCGGTCGGCGAGCCGGCGGCGTACCGCCACTACCGGCTGGTGCTGAGCGGTGAGGCGACGCTGACGGAGGTGGAGCTGCTGGGCTGACGCGGCGCCACCCACGCCGTGAGGCGGGTCCGGGCCTGGCCCGGACCCGCCTTCCGTTGTGTGAGAGGGGCGTTCGGTCAGTGGGCGGTCTGAAGCAGCCGCTCGAGCTCGGCGGCCTGCTGCTCGCCGTCGAGGACACGGATCACGTCCACCAGCGCGTGCTCACCGCCGGGGACCTTGAGCGCCGCCCGGACGATGGCCACCACGTCCTCGCGGAGCCGCATTCCGCGGACGTCGACCGGCCGTCCCAGCACCTCGGCGAGGAGAGAGGCGGCGTTCTGGCGGCCCTGGGGGTCCTGCACGGACGGCAGGGCGCACAGCGCGTCGGTGAGGTTCAGCAGCAGCTGCATGTCTCCCGCGTCGCCGCCGTTCGCCCCGTGGGCTTCCCCGCTCGCCCGGTCCAGACGCTGCCGTATGCGGTCGGCCGCCGCGCCCCCCTCGTACAGCTCGATCACCCTCATCAGCGTGTCCTCTCCGCCCTCGGCGGCCAGGGCGCTCCGGGCCAGCATCGCCGCGTCCTCCTGCAGCCGGACACCGCGCAGATCGACGGTGCGCCCCAGGTGTTCGCCCAGGACGACGGCGAACCGCATCCGGGTCTGTACGTCCGCCAGGGACGGCAGTTCGCACAGCAGCTTGACGAGGATCAGCAGCCGGGCGAACCCGTTGGCGGGCCTCGGCTGTTCCGGCACCGGAGGAGGGACGTCGGGCACGACGGACGGTGCCGGCCTGTCCGCCTGGGCCGGGATGCCGGGCAGCGGGTGCTGCCGCGGTGCCGTCACCGACCGGGCGACGACCAGCTGGCGCTCCACCTGCGCCCACAGCTGGGGGCGCTGGCGCACCCCGGCCGCCCGCAGCTCGTCGTAGACGTATTCGTACAGGTCCTGCGTGCTGATCAGGCCGTCGCCGTTGCGGTCGGCCTCGCCCGAGCGGAGGCCCTTGATGACCGCGCCGGTGAACCTGGAGGGCTCGGGTTCGAGTTCGTCGAGGCGTTCGCCCTCCCAGGCGTACTCGGTGCGGTTGGTCGCGGTGAGCACCGCCCGGCCGTGTCCGGCCAGTTCGTCCCTGAGGTGCACGGCGGTGTCGCCCTTGGCTCCGGGCAGGAAGGCGCCGCTGTAGCAGCAGTCGAGCAGCAGCACGACCGACCGGGCGCGGCAGCGCTGCATCTGCGTGCGCAGGAACTCGGCGGAGACGGCGGTGGAGGCGAGCAGGCGGCGGTCGGTGTCGGCGGCGGCGAAGTACAGCTCGCCGTCGTCGTTCTTCACGCCGTGGCTGGAGATGTGCAGCAGGAGCAGGTCGTCGCGGCCCCGGTCGAGGAAGAAGTGCTCGATGGCGCGGGCCACCTCGTGGTGGCGGCGGTCGACGATTGTGGTCACGGTGAAGCCGCCGATGCCGGGGTCGCGCAGCACCTCGGCGAGTCCCTCGGCGTCCCGGACGGGTGAGCGCAGCCTGCGCAGTTCCCGGTTCTCGTAGTGGCCCGTCGCGACGAGCAGGGCGAAGCGGCCCGCGGACACTTCGGGGCCGCCCTTCAGCCGCCCTGGCCGGTGCCGGCGGAGGAGCCGGCGGGGCCGGGGTCCTCGGGGCCGTCGTCGGGGTCGCCCCCGTCGTCGGAGCCGCCGCCTGCCGTGCTGGCCTGGTGGGCGGCGAGGAAGGCCTCGATGAGGCGCTGCTGGTCGGCGGAGGACACGGCCTCCAGTTCCAGGCTGTTGTCGCCGAGGGCGATGCTGACCGTGTGCACCGGCCGGTTCTCGATCCAGGTCTGTACGAGGCTCACCACCGAGCGCAGTGCGATGGGCGCCATGGTCACCGCGAGCGCGCCCACGGCGATCGCGTCGACCGGCTTGGCTCCCTCGGGGAGGTCGCCGGCGCGGCGCAGCTGGACGTCGTCCACGTCCAGTTCGAACAGCCGGTCGCGTAACCGGCGGGTCAGTTCGTCGAGTTCTTCCTGGTCGCTGTCCTGACGTCCGGTCAGGACGAGCTGCATGTGTTCCCTGCCGCGGCTCACCGCCACCCCCCGTCGCCTGGTGTCGCTCCAGCGTACAACGGGGGACACGGCGAGGGCCGCACCTCCGACGCCGGAGGTGCGGCCCAACTGCCGTGCGCTGCCGCCTGCTTGCGGATCAGCCGGTGCTTACTTGCGGAGCAGGCTGCGCAGCACGTACTGCATGATGCCACCGTTGCGGTAGTAGTCCGCCTCACCGGGGGTGTCGATGCGGACGACCGCGTCGAACTCGACGCCGGTGTCGGTGGTGACCTTCACCGTGCGCGGCGTGGTGCCGCTGTTGAGCTCGGTGACGCCGGAGATGGAGAAGGTCTCCTCGCCGGTCAGGCCGAGGGTGTCGGCGCTCTGGCCCTCGGGGAACTGCAGCGGCAGGACGCCCATGCCGATGAGGTTGGAGCGGTGGATGCGCTCGTAGGACTCGGCGATGACGGCCTTGACGCCGAGCAGCGCGGTGCCCTTGGCGGCCCAGTCGCGGGAGGAGCCGGAGCCGTACTCCTTGCCGGCCAGGACGACCAGCGGGATGCCGGCGGCCTGGTAGTTCTGGGCGGCGTCGTAGATGAAGGAGACCGGGCCGCCCTCCTGCGTGAAGTCGCGCGTGTAGCCGCCCTCGGTGCCCGGCGCGATCTGGTTGCGCAGGCGGATGTTGGCGAACGTACCGCGGATCATGACCTCGTGGTTGCCGCGGCGCGAGCCGTAGCTGTTGAAGTCGCGGCGCTCGACGCCGTGCTCCGTGAGGTACTTGCCGGCCGGGGTGTCGGCCTTGATCGCACCGGCCGGGGAGATGTGGTCGGTGGTGACCGAGTCGCCCAGCTTGGCCAGGACGCGGGCGCCGCTGATGTCCTCGACCGGGGCCGGCTCCATCGTCATGCCCTCGAAGTACGGGGGCTTGCGGACGTAGGTGGACTCCGGGTCCCACTCGAAGGTGTCGCCGGTCGGGATGGGCAGCGCCTGCCACTGGGCGTCGCCGGCGAAGACGTCGGAGTAGGACTTGGAGAACATGTCCTCGCCGATGGCGTTGGCCACGACGTCGTTGACCTCGGCCTCGGAGGGCCAGATGTCCTTGAGGTAGACCGGGTTGCCGTCCTGGTCGGTGCCCAGGGCGTCCTTGGTGATGTCCACCTTCATCGAGCCGGCGATGGCGTAGGCGACGACCAGCGGCGGGGACGCCAGGTAGTTCATCTTGACGTCGGGGTTGATCCGGCCCTCGAAGTTGCGGTTGCCGGACAGGACCGAGACGACGGCGAGGTCGTGGTCGTTGACGGCCTTGGAGACCTCCTCCGGCAGCGGGCCGGAGTTGCCGATGCAGGTGGTGCAGCCGTAGCCGACGAGGTTGAAGCCGACCTTGTCCAGGTACGGGGTCAGGCCCGCCTTGTCGAAGTAGTCGGTGACGACCTTGGAGCCCGGGGCGAGGGTGGTCTTGACCCACGGCTTGCGGGTCAGGCCCTTCTCCACCGCCTTCTTGGCGACCAGGGCGGCGGCGACCATGACGTACGGGTTGGAGGTGTTGGTGCAGGAGGTGATGGCCGCGACCGTCACCGCACCGTGGTCCAGCTCGTAGGAGGTGCCGTCGGGGGCGGTCACCCGGACCGGGTTGGACGGGGTGCCGTTCGGGATCGACGAGGGGGCGTCGGAGCTCGGGAAGGACTCCTTGCTGGCCTCGTACTCGTCGCTGACGTAGTTGCGGACGTCCTGCTTGAACTGCTCGGCGGCGTTCGCCAGGACGATGCGGTCCTGCGGGCGCTTCGGGCCGGCGATGGACGGGACGACGGTGGACAGGTCCAGCTCGAGCTTCTCGGAGAAGTCCGGCTCGGCCTTCGGGTCCAGCCAGAGGCCCTGCTCCTTGGCGTACGCCTCGACCAGCGCGATCTGCTTCTCGCTGCGGCCGGTCAGGCGCAGGTAGTTGATGGTCTCCTCGTCGATCGGGAAGATCGCGGCGGTGGAGCCGAACTCCGGAGACATGTTGCCGATGGTGGCGCGGTTGGCGAGCGAGGTGGCGGCCACGCCCTCGCCGTAGAACTCGACGAACTTGCCGACGACGCCGTGCTTGCGCAGCATCTCGGTGATGGTGAGCACCAGGTCGGTGGCGGTGGTGCCGGGCTGCAGCTCACCGGTGAGCTTGAAGCCGACGACGCGCGGGATCAGCATGGAGACCGGCTGGCCGAGCATCGCGGCCTCGGCCTCGATGCCGCCGACGCCCCAGCCGAGGACGCCGAGGCCGTTGACCATCGTGGTGTGCGAGTCGGTGCCGACGAGGGTGTCGGGGTACGCCTTGCCGTCGCGGGTCATCACCACGCGGGCCAGGTGCTCGATGTTCACCTGGTGCACGATGCCGGTGCCGGGCGGGACGACCTTGAACTCGTCGAAGGCGGTCTGGCCCCAGCGCAGGAACTGGTAGCGCTCCCTGTTGCGGCCGTACTCCAGGTCGACATTCACCTTGAAGGCGTCGCTGGTGCCGAACTTGTCGGCGATCACGGAGTGGTCGATGACCAGCTCCGCCGGGGCCAGCGGGTTGATCTTCGACGGGTCGCCGCCCAGCTCCTTCACGGCCTCACGCATGGTGGCGAGGTCCACGACACAGGGGACGCCGGTGAAGTCCTGCATGATCACGCGGGCCGGCGTGAACTGGATCTCCTGCGACGGCTGGGCCTGGGAGTCCCAGGAGCCGAGCGCGCGGATGTGGTCGGCGGTGATGTTCGCGCCGTCCTCGGTGCGGAGAAGGTTCTCCAGCAGCACCTTCAGGCTGTAGGGAAGGCGCGCGGAGCCCTCGACCTTGTCCAGCCGGAAGATCTCGTACGAGTCGTCGCCCACCTGCAGCGTGCTGCGGGCGTCGAAGCTGTTCGCCGACACGACAGTCTCCTTCATAGATGTGCGCGTACCACCGTCAATCGTGCCGCCACGCCGGCTTGGCCGTTCCGGTGAGGTCGGGCTAAGTTAGGTATGCCTAACTCGAGTGGCGACCGCGGTGCGCCTCGGCAGATATCTCGATGTCGAGATAACTCTAGTACACGGGCGCCGAATGGTCATGCCCGGACTCCCGGCGCGCCCCGGCGCGGCCTGCGGCATGCCCTGGCACGACGCCCGCGCACGACCGACGCACCCCCTCCAGTGCACCCCGGCACCCCGAGCCCCGCACCCCCGGTCCATGACCCCGTACATTCGGGGTAGCCGCACTGAGGCAGGGTCAGATACTCATACGAGGGAGGCAGGGGTGCCGCTCACTTTCCGCAAGAGCTTCCGGATCCTTCCGGGGGTGCGGCTGAACATCAACAAGCGGTCCTGGTCCATCACCACCGGCGGCGGCAAGGGCCCCCGGTACACTCGGAGCAGTACCGGACGTCGTACGACATCCATGGATTTGCCGGGACCTTTCGGCTGGCGGCGGACGCGGAACACACGTAGCACCAGGGGATGAATCGGGCAAGTTTGACGCCGTGTCACCCGAATGGACCCCCCGAGAGGTGGCATCTCATATCTGAGATAACCTCAACCCCATGGCAGACGACTACCTCGTACGCATCGGCAAGCTCATCCGCGACGCCCGGCAACACCGGGGCTGGACGCAGGCGCAGCTGGCCGAGGCCCTCGCCACCAGCCAGAGCGCCGTCAACCGCATCGAGCGCGGCAACCAGAACATCAGCCTTGAGATGATCGCCCGCATCGGCGAGGCCCTGGACAGCGAGATCGTGTCCCTGGGTTACGCCGGTCCGATGCATCTGCGCGTGGTCGGCGGCCGCCGGCTCTCCGGCGCCATCGATGTGAAGACGAGCAAGAACGCGTGCGTGGCCCTGCTGTGCGCCTCGCTGCTCAACAGCGGACGCACCGTGCTGCGCCGCGTCGCGCGCATCGAGGAGGTCTACCGCCTCCTGGAGGTGCTGGGCTCCATCGGTGTGCGCGCCCGGTGGATCAACGACGGCACCGACCTGGAGATCGTGCCGCCGGCCGAGCTGGACCTGGACGCCATCGACGCGGACGCCGCCCGCCGCACCCGCTCGATCATCATGTTCCTCGGCCCGCTGCTGCACCGGATGGACCGCTTCAAGCTGCCCTACGCCGGTGGCTGCGACCTCGGCACCCGCACCGTCGAGCCGCACATGATCGCGCTGCGGCGGTTCGGCCTGGAGATCGCCGCCACCGAGGGCCAGTACCACGCGGTGGTGGACCGCTCGGTCAGCCCCGACCGCCCGATCGTGCTGACCGAGCGCGGGGACACGGTCACGGAGAACGCCCTGCTGGCCGCCGCGCGGCACGACGGCATCACCGTCATCCGCAACGCCTCCTCCAACTACATGGTCCAGGACCTGTGCTTCTTCCTGGAGGCGCTGGGCGTGAAGGTCGACGGCATCGGCACCACCACGCTCACCGTGCACGGCGTGCCGGACATCGACGTCGACGTCGACTACTCGCCCTCCGAGGACCCGGTCGAGGCGATGAGTCTGGTCGCCGCCGCCGTGGTGACGGAGTCGGAGCTGACGATCCGCCGGGTGCCGATCGAGTTCCTGGAGATCGAGCTGGCGGTCCTGGAGGAGATGGGCCTCGACCACGACCGCACGCCCGAGTACTTCGCCGACAACGGCCGTACCCGCCTGGTGGACCTGACGGTGCGCCCCTCCAAGCTGGAGGCGCCCATCGACAAGATCCACCCGATGCCGTTCCCCGGCCTGAACATCGACAACGTGCCGTTCTTCGCGGCGATCGCGGCGGTGGCGCAGGGCAAGACGCTGATTCATGACTGGGTCTACGACAACCGCGCCATCTACCTGACCGACCTCAACCGCCTCGGCGGCCGCCTGCAGCTGCTGGACCCGCACCGCGTCCTGGTCGAGGGCCCGACCCGCTGGCGCGCGGCCGAGATGATGTGCCCGCCCGCGCTGCGGCCCGCGGTCGTCGTCCTGCTGGCGATGATGGCGGCGGAGGGCACGTCGGTCCTGCGCAACGTGTATGTCATCAACCGGGGTTACGAGGATCTCGCCGAGCGCCTGAACTCGATCGGCGCGCAGATCGAGATCTTCCGGGACATCTGAGGTCCCCGGTTTTTCACACCGCTCCCTCCTGACCGTGGGCCGTTGCCCGGCGGTCAGGAGGGGGACCGGCGGCTACGCCTCGGTGCTCCCGGCGACGAAATCCACGAAGGGCGCCCAGTGTTCGCGGTTCACCGCGAAGCGCGTACGAGACAGGTCCTTGGAGTCCCGTACGTGAACGGCCTGTTCGGCGATGGCGACCTCTACACAGCTGTCGCCCTGGCTGCCGCTGTAGCTGGACTTGAACCAGGCGAGTTCTGTCGTACCGCTGCTCATAGCTCTCCTCGCAGTCGCTCCAGCAGGTCCCTGGAATCCTTCGGGCTCAGGGCCTGGGAGCGCAGTGTTTCATAGCGCTGGCAGAGCACACTCACCTGTTTTGGGTCCATAATCAAACGTCCGTCGTCGTCCCCGCGCCTGCGGGGGTTGTCCCTCGCGCGGTATGCCTACGGAGTCGAGCGCGCGGTCGTCCCCGCGTCTGCGGGGGTTGTCCCCCCGAGTCCAGTGCCATGTACCTCTCCGGTAAGTCGTCCCCGCGCCTGCGGGGGTTGACCTCCCTACGCCAAGGCCGGGGTTCGCGGCCACCTAGCTAGGTGCCCATGACGTACCCCTGCATTCAGCAGATCCGGGGCAGTTGCTCCCCGAGCGGCATGTCCACGACTCGGGTGCCGCCGAGTCCGGTCCGGGCCACCACCATGCCCGGGTGGTCCGCGACGGCCTCGCCGATGATCGCGGCCTCGGCGCCCAGCGGGTGGGCCCGCATCGCGGCGAGGACCTCGTCGGCGTGCTCCCGGGCCACGAAGGCCACGAGCTTGCCCTCGTTCGCCACGTACATCGGGTCCAGGCCCAGCATGGCGCAGGCTCCGGCGACCGACGGCGGCACGGGGACGGCGCGCTCCTGGACGACGACCCCGCAGCCGGCGGCCGTCGCGATCTCGTTGAGCGAGGCGGCCAGGCCGCCGCGGGTCGGGTCGCGCAGCACATGCAGGTTGGTGGTGGTGACCGACAGCATCGCCTCGACGAGGCCGCCGAGCGCGGCGCAGTCGCTGCGGACGTCGCTCTCGAAGGCCAGGTTCTCCCGCTCGCTGAGGATCGCCACGCCGTGCAGGCCGATGGGGCCGCTGAGCAGGACCACATCGCCCGGCACCACCCGGTCGGGGCGCAGGTCGGCCCCGGCCGGGACCAGGCCGACACCGGCGGTGTTGATGTAGACGCCGTCGCCGTGACCCGCCTCCACCACCTTGGTGTCACCCGTCACCACCCGTACGTCCGCGGCGCGGGCGGCGGCGCCGATCGCCTCGGCGACCTGGGTGACGGTGTCGATGCCGACGCCCTCCTCCAGGATCAGCCCGCAGGACAGGAAGGCCGCGCGGGCGCCGCTCATGGCGAGGTCGTTGACGGTGCCGTTGACCGCCAGGTCACCGATGCTGCCGCCCGGGAAGAACAGCGGGCGGACGACGAAGGAGTCGGTGGAGAAGGCGAGGCGGGCGCCGCCGAGTTCGACCACCGCGGAGTCGGTGAGCGGGGCGGGCTCGGGCCCGGCGAGGGCCGGAAGCAGGATCTGCTCGACGAGTTCGGCGGACATCGCGCCGCCGCCCCCGTGACCCATCACCACCCGAGGCCGGTCACGCAGGGGCGCCGGGCACGTCCACGACAGGGCGTCCACGACAGCGTTCGTGTCAGACAACGGAGCTGCCCTCCAGGTCCGGGGTCGAGGCGGATGTCGAAGCGGAGGTCGAGCCGGCGGTCGAGGCGGCTGCGGCCGGGCGGGCCGGCAGGTCGAGCCGCCGGTACAGGTAATAGGCCGCGCAGGCGCCCTCGCTGGAGACCATGGTGGCGCCGAGCGGGGTCCGCGGCGTGCAGGTCGTGCCGAACGCCTCGCACTCATGGGGCTTGAGCAGGCCCTGCAGCACCTCGCCGCTGCGGCAGGCGGCCGGTTCCCGGGTGGTGATGTCGCCGACGTCGAAGCGGTACTCGGCGTCGTAGTCCCGGTAGCGGGACGACAGCCGCCAGCCGCTGTCGGGGATGACCCCGATGCCGCGCCAGGAGCGGTCGGTGACCTCGAAGACGTCGTCGAGCATGGCCCGCGCGGCCGGGTTGCCCTCGGCCAGCACCGCGCGCGGATAGGCGTTGTCGACGGCGTGCTCGCCCCGCTCCAGCTGCTGCAGGGTGCGCCGGACTCCCTCGAGGATGTCGAGGGGTTCGAAGCCGGTGACGACGATGGGCACCTTGAAGCGTTCGGCGAGCTCCGGGTACTCCTGCGTGCCCATCACGCTGCAGACGTGGCCGGCGGCCAGGAAGCCCTGCACCCGGCAGTCGGGCGAGTGCATGATCGCCTCGATCGCGGGCGGGACCCGGACGTGCGAGACGAGCAGGCTGAAGTTGCGGATGCCGTGCTTGCGGGCCTGATAGACCGTCATGGCGTTGGGTGGTGCGGTCGTCTCGAAGCCGATGCCGAAGAAGACCACCTGGCGGTCCGGGTTCTCCCCGGCGATCCGCAGCGCGTCCAGCGGGGAGTACACCACCCGTACGTCGCCGCCCTCGCCGCGCACCTGGAACAGGTCCCGTCCGGTCCCGGGCACGCGCAGCATGTCACCGAAGGAGCAGAAGATCACGTCGGGCCTGGAGGCGATCTCCAAGGCCTTGTCGATGACCTCCAGCGGTGTCACGCACACCGGGCAGCCGGGACCGTGGATCAACTCGACGCCCTCGGGGAGCAGTTGGTCGATGCCGTGGCGGATGATCGTGTGCGTCTGGCCGCCGCACACCTCCATCAGCGCCCACGGCCTGGTCACCGTGGCTTTGATGTCGTCGAGCAGCCGCTGCGCGAGCTGAGGGTTCTGGAATTCGTCGATGTACTTCACTGCCGCACCTCCCCGGCCAGGTCACTGTCTGCCGATCCGGCCTGCGCGGCCTGTTCCCATGGGTCGCCGAACTCCTCCTCGAGCATGCCGAGGTTCTCGAACAGCTCGAGGGTCCGGCGTGCGGACTCCTCGTCCAGCCGTTGCAGGGCAAAGCCGACGTGGACGATGGCGTACTCCCCGACCTTCAGATCGGGCAGATACTCCAGGCACACGTCCTTGACCACCCCGCCGAAGTCGACGGTGGCCATCCGGGTGCCGTCCCGTTCCTCGACGGCCAGCACTCTGCCGGGTACCGCCAGGCACATGCGTGTCTCCTCACTGCTGGTGCTCAACTGCCGCGCCCGGCGCACCTGTCCGTGCGGCGACGACGAGCTGCCCGAGGGCCAGCCCGCCGTCGTTGGGCGGGATCTCGCGATGGCGCAGCACGGTGAATCCGTCCTCCCGCAGCCCCCGCGCACAGGCCGAGGAGAGCAGCGTGTTGGCGAAGACGCCGCCGGTCAGCGCCACCGTGTGCAGGCCGGACGCCTCGCGGGAGGCGCGGCACACGTCCCGCACCATCCGGGCGACGGCCAGATGGAATCGGGCGGCGATCACGGGAGCCGGCACTCCCTGCCGCACATCCGCCGCGACGGCCGCAAGCAGCGGCGCCGGGTCTGCTGTGAGCGGTGCCCCCTCCGGCGTTGCGTCATCGGCCAGGCCGAAGACGTAGCGCGGGTCCTCGGGCGCGGCACCCGCCGAGACGGCCGCCGCCTCCAGCTCGATCGCGGCCTGTGCCTCGTAGCCGGCGTAGTGGCAGACCCCGGTCAGCGATGCGACGGCGTCGAAGAGCCGGCCCATGCTGGAGGCCGGTACGCAGTTCAGGCCGCGCTCCAACTGCCGGCGCAGGACGTCGAGTTCGGGTGGCGGGCAGGCGGCCGTGCAGGGCAGGTCCGGGTCGGCCGGCAGACCCGCGGCGTGCAGATGGGCCAGCGCCATGCGGTACGGGCGCCGCACGGCGGCGTCCCCGCCGGGCAGCGGAACGTAGGACAGGTGGGCGAACCGGCGGAAGCCCCCGTAGCCGGCGAGCAGGAACTCACCGCCCCAGACGGCCCCGTCGTCGCCGTGCCCGGTGCCGTCGAAGGCGACCCCGATCACCTGGGTGCCCGCCGGTACGCCGTTCTCGGCCAGCGCCGAGGCGATGTGGGCGTGATGGTGCTGCACCCGGGCCACCGTCCGGCCGTCGGCGTGCTGCCGGGCCCAGGCGGCCGAACGGTAGGCAGGGTGTGTGTCGGTGACGAGGAGGCCGGGGCGGACGCCGGTGATCGACTCCAGTTGCCGCTCGGTGCGGCCGAACGCGCGCTGGGTGGCCAGGTCGTCCATGTCGCCGATGTGGGCGGACAGCCAGGCCTTGTCGCCCTGCCCCAGGCAGAGGACGTTCTTCAGGTCGCCGCCGACCGCGAGCGCCGCGTCGACCCGCACGGGCAGCGTGACCGGCAGCGGGGCATAGCCCCGGGAGCGGCGCAGCACGAGTGACTCGCCGTCGCAGACCCGCACCACGGAGTCGTCGCACGGCACATGGATGGGCCGGTCGTGCATCAGCCAGGCGTCGGCGAGGACGGCAAGGCGCTCCAGGGCCTCGTCGTCGTCGGTGACGATGGGCTCTCCGGAGAGATTCCCGCTGGTCATCACCAGCAGGCCCGGCGCCGGGCCGTCGTCGGTGCCCGGACGGGCCTGCGCCAGCAGGAGATGGTGCAGCGGCGTGTACGGCAGCATGATCCCGAGGTCCGGGCTGCCCGGTGCGACCGCGTCGGCGGGCAGGGTGCGTCCGGCCGAGGGCTCGGCGCCACCGCGCCGGCGCAGCAGGACGATGGGACGCACCCGCCCGGTGAGCAACTGCCGTTCCAGCGGGCCCAGGTGGACCAGGTGCTCGATGTCGTGGATGTCCCGGGCCATCAGCGCGAACGGCTTGTCCCCCCGTGCCTTGCGGCGGCGCAGTTCGGCGACTGTGCCGGCCCGGGTCGCGTCGCAGGCGAGGTGGTATCCGCCGAGGCCCTTGACGGCGAGGATCCCTCCCGCCGCGAGCAACGCCCGGGCCGCGGCGAGGGCCGCTTCGCCGTACACCGGGCCCGTACGGCCCTGCGCGGGGACGAACCGCAGCCGCGGACCACAGTGCGGGCAGGCCACGGGCTGTGCGTGGAATCTGCGGTCGGCGGGGTCGTGGTACTCGCGGTCGCAGTCCGGGCAGAGCGGGAACCGCGCCATCGTCGTGTGCGCGCGGTCGTAGGGGAGGCCGGTGACGATGGTGAAGCGCGGACCGCAGTGGGTGCAGGTGATGAACGGGTGGCGGTGACGCCGGTCGTGCGGGTCGGCCAGTTCCCTCAGGCAGGCGTCGCAGGTCGCGGTGTCGGGTGCCACCAGCGTGCGCACGGGCCCGTCCGTGCGGGACGGCACGATGCGGAAGCCGCTCTCCCGGATGGCCGGAAGCTCGGCCGACTCGACCGATTCGACCGAGGCCAGCGGCGGCGCCTCCGGGGCGAGCCGGGAGCGGAAGCGGTCCACCGCGTCCGGCGGGCCCTCGACCTCCACCACGACGCCTTCGCCGGTGTTGGTGACATGCCCCGCGAGCCGCAGCCGGGTGGCGAGCCCGTACACGAACGGCCGGAACCCCACGCCCTGCACCACGCCCCGTACGACGATCCGGGCCCGCCGGACGGTCTGTCCGTCCCGCTCGGGGGCGTCGACGCCCGGGGTGCCGCTCACGCCTCGGTCCGGGCCATCACCGGAGCGTGGACGGCCTGCCCCTCGGCGACGGCGAGGGCCCGGTCGACCAGCACGCCCGCGCCCTCCCCGCTGCGCACGGAGGTGAGCACCACCTCCACGCCCGGGTTGACCCGCTCCACATGGTCGCGGAACGCGGCCTCGTCGAACTCGGCCGGTCCGGCCAGGTCGGACTTGGTGACGACCACCAGGTTGGCCAGGCCGAAGGCGGTGGGGTACTTCAGCGGCTTGTCCTCGCCCTCGGTGACCGAGGCCAGCACCACGCGCAGCGACTCGCCCAGGTCGTAGGAGGCCGGGCAGACCAGATTGCCCACGTTCTCCACGAACAGCAGACGGGTGTCCTCGGGCAGCCAGTCGTGCAGATGGCCGGCGAGCATGTCCGCCTCCAGGTGGCACAGCCCGTCGGTGAGTACCTGCTTGACCGGGACGCCGGAACGGGCGAGGCGGGTGGCGTCGTTCTCCGTGGCGAGGTCGGCGGTGAGGGCCGCGGCGGCGATGCCGCGTTCCCGGGCCAGCAGCAGTTCACGCTCCAGCAGGGCCGTCTTGCCGCTGCCGGGGCTCGACAGGAGGTTGATCACTGTCGTGCCGCGGGCCGTCAGTTCGGTGCGCAGGATGTTCGCGGCCATGGTGTTCTTGGCGAGCACGGCCTGGCGGAGGTCGACTGTGCGGCACATGGTCAGTTCTCCTCGGATCGACCGGCGGGTGTGGGCGGGGGCGCGTCGGCCTCGGTGGTCCACTGCACTTCGGTGATGCGCAGCTCGCGTCCCGACAGCAGCTCGGTCGCGGCCGAGCGGCACTGTGCGCACACCAGGTCGGGCGGCATTCCGGTGTCCCAGGTGCGCCCGCACGGCTCACAGCTCGCCCGGCCCGGCACGGAGCGCATCACCAGCCGGGCGCCCTCCAGAACCGTTCCGGCGCAGGCCAGTTCGAAGCAGAAGGCGAGCGAGTCCGGGACGACTCCGGCCAGTTCGCCGATGTCCACCCCGACCTGCCGCACGCCCTGGGCCGCGTTGGCCCGCGCCGCCTGCTCGACCTGGTCGACCACCGACAGCGCGACGGACATCTCGTGCATCGTCGCTCCGTCCTGGGCCGGGGAAGTCCTTGCTGCCCCGCCCATTAGAGGCGCGGCGGGTACGGAGCACCGACCGGCACGCCGCGCCGGGCCGGCCGGACAACCCGATCGGTGCATGCCCCTGCGCGGACCGCTCTGCGGGGCGGGCGTCACATCCTGCGGTCACATCCTGCGGATGCGCAGATAACGCTGCACGTCGGGCCAGACGGCTGCGACGACCGCCGCGAGCGCGGTGGCCGTGACCATGGCGGCGGCGCCGCCGATGACTCGCTTCTTCATGGTGCTCTCCGTGAAGGGGATGGGAGGGATGGGCGGCTCGTCCGAGCGCGGCTCATGTCACGACGGCCTCGGCGCGGATCAGTTCACCGACCATGCGCACCGCCTCGGGCACTGCCGCGGCCGCCTGGGGGCTGAGGCCGATGCGCTCCTCGACGGAGGCCGGTTCGCAGCCCACCACCAGGGTGCGCCGCGGCGGTTGTGCGCCCGTGCCCGCGCACAGGGCGTCCAGCAGCGCCAGTACGGCGTCCGGGGACATGCGGTGGCCGTCCAGGGCGACACCGTCCGGCTGCTGCCGGGTCCCGGGGTCGGTGGCGTCGATGAGGTACAGCGTGCCCGGCTCGCCGCCCCGTGCCGTGGCGTCGAGGAGGACGAGCGTGTCGTAGCCGTCGAGCAGCTGGTAGGCCAGGTGCACGCCGCGGATGCCGATGTCGGCGACCTCGACGCCCTCCGGGAGGTCCTGCCCGGCCAGGACGCGGGCGGCCTCGACGCCGAAGCCGTCGTCGCCCAGGAAGATGTTGCCCACCCCGGCGACCAGGGTGCGCGCGGGACTGCCGGACCCGTTGCTCACGCGTCCTCCTCGGTGCTCGCGACGACGACTTCGTCGGGCTGGAAGTAGAGGTACCGGCCCTGTTCCCGGCGGATGTCGGCGCCCGGGTCGTCCTCGACGGTGACCGCGATGTGCACCCCGCCGTCGACGTCGTGCAGCACCGCCTCCACCAGGGCCGGCCGGCCGTCGAGGAAGAGGTCCTGGGCGTCGGTGTGCCGCAGCCGTGGCCGCAGCACCACCCGGCTTCCGGCCCGGACCTTCTGTCCGTCGATCAGGACGTGGTCCCTGGCAGGGTCGACGGAGGCGTCCGCGCCCGGGTCCCACCAGGGGGCCTCCGGCCGGGGGAAGCCGGGGCCGGGCGCCGCCGCCGGCCCGCCGGTCGGGTCGGCGCTCTCGCGGAAGACCGGGACTTCCCCGGCTCCGGAGGAGTACGGCGCGGGCGCGCCCGGCGTGGTGATCTCGCGCAGGCCGCGCACCGCGCCGTGCAGGCGTTCCAGCACCTCGGGAGGCATCGAGTCGGCCAGGTCGATCACCGCGGCGGCCCGGGGATCGGTGCCCCTGGCCTCCCGCTTCTCCTCGTCGGTGAGGGCCGCGGTGCGCAGCGCCAGGATCTCGTCGATCTCCGTGGCGTCGTACAGGGCGCCGGGGCTCTCGGGGGCGATGGCCGGGTGGTCCTCGAGGATGATCGGTGAGGAGAGCACCAGGTCGCGGGAGTCCGGCTCCCCGGCCAGCACCGGCCAGGTGTGCAGATTGCGGCAGGCCGCGACCGCGGGCCCGGCCCACTCCGGCGGGTCGGTCAGCGACAGGAAGGCGCCGGTGTCCAGGCACAGCAGGGTGTGTGTGGCGACGAGGGAGCGCAGCAGGGCGGCGTCGCGGTCCTCGCCCTCGGCCGGCAGCCAGGTGCTGGTGTTCTCCACCACGAGGGTCAGGCGCTGCGCGGTGTACGGCCCGTCGAGAGGCTCCGCCGACAGGCGCACGCGGCCGGCGATGTCCTCGCGGTGCCGCACCAGCCGTCCCACGATCCGTCCTTCGGCGTCCTCGACCGGCTCGGTCTCCTCGGCCGCGGGACGGGAGATGGGCAACTCCAGGCCGGGGCCGGTCAGTTCCTCCACCGGGACGGTGAAACGGACCTGCTCCTCGGTGCCCTCGTCCCAGGGCACCAGGACCCGGTCGTCGAGGCGGAGTTCGGGCACGGTCTCGAACCGGCCGTCCGGCAGGGCCCGCTGGACCGTGCGCCGCTGGGCGTGCAGGAAGCGCACCTCGACGGCGAGGGCCGCGCCGCGCCGGGGCTCCATCAGCAGTTCGGTGTGCTGGAAGTCGTGCTCGTCGGCCGCGGTGGTCCACGACGGCGGCACCAGCACCCCGAACTGCCAGCGCAGCCGGTTCTTCGCGGCCGACGCCCGGTACGGGTACAGCACGTATCCCTCGAAGAGCACGGCGTCGGCGACCTGGCGGGCGACGGCCAGGCGGTTCTCGGTCGCCGGGGGGAATGTGGTGATGGGCGTCGTGGTCACGGTGTCCCCTCCCCGGCCGCCGCCAGCAACCGGTTCACGGTCGCCTCCCAGGAGGGCAGCGCCCTCCGGGACCGGTAGGCGAGCAGCGCGTCCATGGTGTCCCGCGGCAGCCGCACCCAGGCCGAGCCCGGGAAGTGCTGCTCGATCATCTCCCGCCAGATCTTCACCGGCATCCGGAAGGTGGCCTCCCGGTCCCAGGGGACCGGTTCGACGTGGAAGCCGCCGGTGCCGGTGAAGGCGGTGCCGGAGAACAGCATCAGCAGGGGTACTTCGCTGTCGTAGAGTGCGTGGAAGTAGCGGGTGGAGGCGATGTCCACGTCGTAGGTGCAGGGCACCGGCAGGTCGACATCCGTCTGGCCGGTGAAGCTCTGCACCATCAGGGGGACTTGGGCGAACTGCACGGGGTTGAGGCTGCTCCCCCACCGGGAGCGTTCGCCGAAGAGGTCTCCCAGGGCCGCCGCCTCGGTGTCGTCGTAGGCGCGCCGGGCGGGTTCGATGCGGATCTGGCAGCGCAGCGCCAGCGCGTGCACCCGGGTGTCCGGGGACGCCGTGACGCGCAGCCGGAACACCAGGGTGGGGCCGGCCGCGTACGGGTCGGCGCGCACGCCGGTGCAGCTGAAGGCGAACTCGGTCACGCGTGACTCCTGCGCGGTTGACGGGCGTCGCGGGCCCGCTCGCGGACATGGGCGAAGAAGGCGGCCAGTTCGGCGTGTGCCTCGGCACCGCCGTCGAAGCCCTGCCAGTGCAGGCGCATGCGGCCCACCAGCTCGTAGCAGATGTCGATCGGCACCAGATGGCACTCCACCCGGCCCTCGTGCTTGCGCAGCAGCAGCGCCTCCACGTCGGCCTCGAGGAGCCGGGCCAGCGGGGAGCCGCTGAGCACCGACTGCCAGGTCTCCGGGTCCAGTTCGCTCTCGGTCGCCCCGGCCGGGCTCGGGTAGAAGGCGACCGTGCGGCCGAGCGCGGAGTTGCGGAACAGGAAGACGACACCCACCGGGATGCCCAGCCGCTCCCAGGTCCCCTCGTCGATGCCGTGCGCCGGGTCGGTCAGACAGCGGCCGGGGACGGTCCGGAAGCGCCCGCCGGCCGCGCCCGGGCGTTCCAGCACCTGGGCGCACGGATCGCAGGCGCAGGCCAGGGACCGCCGCTCGGTGTCGACGAGATGCCGGTGGTGCTCGCCGGGCAGCGGTGTTGCGCACAGCTCGCAGCGCTCCTCGCGGGGACCGCGGGGGGCCAGGAACCGCGCCAGACCGCCCGGCCGTGCGGCACCGGGACCGTGCCGGTCACCCGGGGCGGGGGTCCGGTCGGTGCCGGGGCCATGGGCGCTCCTCTCGGCGCCGGAGCCGTACGCGCTCCGGTCGGTGCCGGGGCCACAGGCACTCTTCTCGGCGCCGGAGGCGTACGCGTTCCTGTCGGTGCCGGAGCCGTGGGCGGGCCGCTCGGCGCCGGGGCCGTACGTGCGCCGCTCGGCGCTGGGTGCGCCGCTCACGAGGCCCGGCCGGCTGGCGGGCGGCCGTTCGTGCTCTGCGCGGCGGGCGGCCCCGACCCGATCTGCAGCAGCACCGGCTCGCGGGCCGCGTCCGCGTCCAGCCGCACCTCGGTGACCTCCGGGGCCAGGCCCGCCAGGGCGTCCCGGGCCGCCTGTTCCACGGCCTCGCGGGTGCTGCCGCAGCCGGCCGATCCGGTGAGCCGCAGCCGCAGGGTGCCCGAGTCCGCGTCGAAGCCGGCGTTCTCCACGGGGTACGGCACGGCGTCCAGCGCCCGGGCGATGCGGGTCTCCACGTCGGCCGGGTGCAGGTCGTGCAGCACCAGCAGGCTCGCCACCAGGTCGTCGTCGAGCAGCGCGGTGAGGGCCTGTTCGCCCGGTGCGCCGGGGTGACGCCCCAGCAGCTCCACGATGCGGGCGAGGCCGGCGCCGTAGAACTGCATGAGCACCCGGACGAGTTCCTCCGCGGCCTCGCACGCGGTGCGGTCGCCGCTCGCGGCGAGGAGGTCGAGGACCTCCTCGACCATGCGCCCGGCCGCCTCGGCGCTCACCGTGCCGCGGTCCGCCGCGCCCTGCGCGCCGCTCATCCGGCCAGGCCGCTCAGGCCGGTGGGGACGTGCATGCTCTTCACCGTCCTGCCTCCGCCCACATACATGTGGACACCGCACGGCAGGCACGGGTCGAAGCTGCGCACGGCCCGCATGATGTCGATGCCCTTGAAGTTCTCCGGCGGGTTCTCCTCGAAGATGGGCGTGTTCTGCACCGCGTCCTCGTAGGGGCCGGGCGTGCCGTAGCTGTCGCGGGTGGAGGCGTTCCACGGGGTCGGCGGGTACGGGTGGTAGTTGGCGATCTTGCCGTCCCGGATGACCAGGTGGTGCGAGAGCACGCCGCGCACCGCCTCGGTGAAGCCGACGCCGATGGACTCGTCGGGGACCTCGAACTTCTCCCAGGTCTGGGTGCGTCCGGCGCGCACCTCCTCCAGGCCCTTCTCCGCGAAGTGCAGGGCGACCGCGGCCGAATACGCCTGGAAGTAGGTGCGGGCGCGGTTGCGCTCCAGGGCGTTGCTCCACTGCGGGATCTTCCACTCGAAGGTGGTCTCCGGCTTGGTCAGGGTGCGCGGCAGGTTGATGACGACGCTGTGCCCGGTCGCCTTGACGTAGCCGATGTCGACCAGCCCCGACAGGGCGGTGGACCACAGCCGGGCGATGGGGCCGCCGCCGGTGTCCAGGGCCAGGTGGTTCTCGCCGTCGAACCACCTGGGCGACATCACCCAGCTGTACTTGTCGTCGAAGTTCCGCTTCTGCGGGGCGGGGAGGGTGTGCTGGTTCCACGGGTGGCGCGGGTCGACCGGGTTGCCGAGCGGGTCCCGGGTGACGAACTGCTCCTGGCCCTCCCAGTCCTCGTAGTAGGAGCTGCCCAGCAGGATGCGGATGCCGAGGTTGATCTCGGTCAGGTCGTTGGTGACCAGTTTGCCGTCCACGATCACGCCCGGGGTGACGAACATGCGCCGGCCCCAGTCGGTCATGTTGGCGTAGGTGAAGTCGCAGTACTCGGGGTCGTTGAGGGCGCCCCAGCAGCCCAGCAGCACCCGGCGGCGGCCGACGTTCTCGTAGCCGGGCAGCGCCTCGTAGAAGAAGTCGAACAGGTCGTCGTGGAGCGGCACGACGCGCTTCATGAACTCGACGTAGCGCATCAGGCGGCTCATGTAGTCCGTGAAGAGCTGCACGGAGGCGACGGTGCCGACGCCGCCCGGGTACAGCGTGGAGGGGTGGACGTGGCGGCCCTCCATCAGGCAGAACATCTCCCGCGTGTACCGGCTGACCTGGAGCGCCTCCCGGTAGAACTCGCCCTCCAGCGGGTTGAGGGAGCGCATGATGTCGGCGATCGTGCGGTAGCCGTGCTCGGCGGCGTGCGGGGCCTCGGTGCGCTCGGCGAGTTCGAGAACGCCCGGGTTGGTCTCGCGGACCATCTTCTCGCAGTAGTCGACCCCGACCAGGTTCTCCTGGAAGATGTTGTGATCGAACATGTACTCGGCGGACTCACCGAGGTTGATGATCCATTCACCGAGGTGCGGGGGCTTCACCCCGTAGGCCATGTTCTGCGTGTACACCGAGCAGGTGGCGTGGTTGTCGCCGCAGATGCCGCAGATGCGGCTGGTGATGAAGTGCGCGTCGCGCGGGTCCTTGCCGCGCATGAAGACGCTGTAGCCGCGGAACACCGACGAGGTGCTGTAGCACTCCGCCACCCGCTTCTGCTTGAAGTCGATCTTCGTGTGGATGCCGAGGCTGCCCACGATCCGGGTGATCGGGTCCCACGCCATCTCCACCAGGCCGGTGCTGTCACCGGTGGTCGTCGTCGCCATCGTGTCTGTGCTGCCCTTCGGTCGGTCGGGGTGTGCGAGCGGGGGGAGTGCCGACGGTGATCGGGTGCGGGGGCCTCACCACGGCGGCCGGTAGCCGGTGGTGATCTTCCGGCCGGTGTGGCGCCACTTGGGTTCCTTGTCCACGGTGTCGGCCGTGATGGAGCGCAGCCGGCGGACCAGCGCACCGTAGGCGCGGCTGCCGGTGCTGGAGAGCTTGGCGCCGGGGGGCTCGTCCATGAACGGCATGAACTTGTCGGGGAAACCGGGCATGGTGCAGGCGATGCAGATGCCGCCCACGTTCGGGCAGCCGCCGATCCCGTTCATCCAGCCGCGCTTGGGCACATTGCACTTCACGACCGGCCCCCAGCAGCCGATCTTCACCAGGCACTGCGGCGAGTCGTACGACAGCGCGAACTGGCCCTGCTCGTAGTAGCCGGCCCGGTCGCAGCCCTCGTGCACGGTCGCCCCGAACAGCCAGGTGGGGCGGAGCTTGTCGTCCAGCGGGATCATCGGCGCCGAGCCGGCGGCCTGGTAGAGCAGGTAGGTGAGGGTCTCGGCGAAGTTGTCGGGCTGGATGGGGCAGCCCGGCACGCAGACGATGGGGATGCCCGCCTTGGACTTCCAGTCCCAGCCCAGGTAGTCGGGCACGCCCATGGCGCCGGTGGGGTTGCCGGCCATGGCGTGGATGCCGCCGTAGGTGGCGCAGGTGCCGATCGCGACGACGGCGAGCGCCTTGGGCGCCAGCCGGTCGATCCACTCGCTGGTGGTGATGGGCTGGCCGGTCTCCGGGTTGTCGCCGAAGCCGCACCAGTAGCCCTCCGGCTTGATGTCCTCGTTGGGGATGGACCCCTCGATCACGAGCACGAAGGGGTCGATCTCGCCGCGCTCGCCCTTGAAGAACCACTCGATGAACGTGTCCGCCCCGCCGACCGGGCCGCACTCGAAGTCGATCAGCGGCCAGTGCACGGCGATCTTCGGCAGCCCGGGCAGCGCGCCCAGGGCAATCTCCTCGATGCTGGGCTGCATGGCGGCCGTCAGGGCGACCGAGTCGCCGTCGCAACTCAGACCGGCGTTGATCCAGAGGATGTGGATCGGCCTGTCGTCCGTGCCGACCGCGCCGGAGGCGTCCGGCGCCTCGCTCGTGGCCGGGGATGCTGCGTTCATCAATGCCTCCCGGGGAGGAATGCGGCAGAGCCGATGCGTCGGCCCCTGGGGTTCCTGCTAAGAGTCGGCCACCTGCTCCGTCTCCGCAGCGGAGCCGATGCGCTCGGACGACGCGGACCGCTCGCGTACGGGCGCGGTCTGCTTGTGTACGAACGCCCGGCGCAGCGCGTGGTACGGCGATCCGGGGTCGAAGAAAATCCTGCGCATGCGGTCGAGTTCTCGCGCGCGGACCGCAGCCAGCGGGGTGAGCGCCTCCCGCAGCTCGCTCTCCGCCTTCTTCTCGGCGAGCCGTGCGGGCGCCCCGGGAGAAGCCGCCCAGAGTTCGGCCAGTCGGGTTACCTCGGCGGTGAAGCGCGCCGGAGCGCACTCGACGAGCCGGTCGGCCAGACCCAGTTCCACGGCCTTGGCGGCGCTGACCGGCAGCGCCTGCGTCATCAGCCGCTCGGCCGCCGTGGGGCCGACCCGGCGGGGCAGGGTGTACGTCCAGTACTCCGAGCCGTACAGGCCCATCAGCCGGTAGTGCGGATTGAGCACGGAACCGGAGCGGCACCACACCTCGTCCGCCGCGAGCGCCAGCATGACCCCGCCGGCGGCCGCGTTGCCGCCGAGCGCGGCGACGACCAGCCGGTCCGCGGTGGTCAGAACGGCCTCGACCAGGTCGTTCATGGCGTTGATGTTGGCCCAGGACTCGGCCGCCGGGTCGGGTGCGGCCTCGATGACGCCCAGGTGGATGCCGTTGGAGAAGAAGTCCCGGGCGCCGCCGAGCACCAGGACCGTGGTGGGCCGCTCCAGCGCGGCCCGGTAGGCCGCCAGCAGGCGCCGGCAGTGGCCGGTGGACATGGCGCCGCCCGGGAACGAGAAGGACAGCACGCCGACCGGCCCGTGCTCCCGGTAGCGGATGTCCGACCAGGTGCCCCCGGTGTCCTCGGTGTCCTCGGTGTCCTCGGCGGATGGCAGCACCGGCAGGGGCGCCTCCGGCAGCCGGGGCAGGCGCCCGGCCAGGGCCAGGGTGGCGGGCAGCTTGCAGGCGCGCGGCTCACCGGGGCGGCTGCGCTCCCGCAGCTCCGGGATCCACACCGCGCCGTCCGTCGTCGCCCGGCACACGGCGCCCGCACGGGTCGCCAGCAGCTCACCGGGGAGGCCGCGCAGCCGGTGCTCGGCGTGGCCGCCGTGCAGGAACCATTCGCCACCGAGCAGCGTGTCCAGCACGCCGGGCTGGGAATCGGCGGCCCGGAGCTTGCGCAGAACCGTCTCCGTGGTGTCCTCGGCCCACGCGATGCGGCGCGTCTCCTGGCGCATCGGGGGCCGGGTGCGGGCCCCGGGAGCGCTCGGCAGGGTGCGCTGGTCGGCGAGGGCGAAGGTGCCGGAGGCGAACCTCTCCACCGCCGTCAGCACGGCGTCGAGGGCCGCGTCCGCCAGCTCATTGCGGTACAGGTCGCTCTTGCCGGCCCCCGGCGGCACGAGGAAGCCGGCCGTTGCCCACACCGGCCCGGCGTCCATCTCCGCCTCGGCCTGCAGCACGGTGACGCCCCACTCGGCTGCGCCCTCCTGCAGCGCCCAGTCGAGGGAGGAGGGGCCGCGGTCGCCCACGGGGCCCGGATGGACGATCAGGCAGGTGTGCCTGGTCCACACGTCACGCGGGACGACCGTCTTCAGCATCGGGGCCAGGAGGAGATCGGGCGCGTGCCGCTCGACGGCGGCGCGCACGTCGTCGCCCGTGGCGGTCACCTCGACGGCGACGGTGTGGGCGCGGTCGCGGAGCTCGGCGTGCACGCGCTGCGTGAGGCTGTTGTAGGCACTGGCGATGAGCAGGATGCGCATGTCGGGTCTTCCGGGTTGCGGCGCGGGCGGCTGGGCCACGGGCTGCGATCGTCCGGCATCCAGGCCCCGGGGCCGCGGCAATGAATCCCGTTCATCACTCGTACGAGGCGCGCTTCCCGCCACATGGAAGGCTGCGGGCGTGTGACGGGGCGGGTGACGAACCCGGGGGCTTCTCGCACGGCGGGCCGGGCGGCTCGCACGGCGGGCCGGGCGGCTCGCACGGCGGATCGGGCTGCTCGCACGGCGGATCGGGCTGCTCGCACGGCGGGCCGGGCGATATGACTGATATGTCCGCTTGCGGGAACCCGGGGTGTCCAGGCGCGCGAGGTGTGCCCTCGATGACACGCAGGACGCGCAGAGCGCGCAGGACACGACAGCGGACAGGCAGGTCGGCACATGGCCAGGAGGCACGAGTCACGACCGTCGGACGATCACGGGCCCAGCCGTCACCAGGGCTCGGAGCACCACGGCTGGTCGCCCGACGTCGACGAGCAGCGACAGCAGGACAACCCCAGCGCCCGCCGCTCCTTCCACCCGGAGGAGCACGCGCCGTCGCGCGGAGCGGGGCGCGAACCGTCGAAGGAGGAACGCACCTCCGTCCCCGGCGACGTGGCGAAGAGCGACACCCGGCGGGGCGAGGAGTACGGCGCCGAGCCGCAGCAGGGCAAGCGGGACACCGAGCGCAGGGGCCCTTCCGGGCGCCCCGCCGGCAGCAAGGACGCCTCGGAGTTCACGGGCGTCGACCCGGAGGACGACTCCTGACCGGGCACCTGCGTCATGCGCTCGCGGCGAGCCGGTGCGCAGGTGTGGAACTGGCGCGCCCGCATCATCCAGTGCGCGGGCTCCCGGAGCAGCAGATCGACCGGCCGGGTGAGCCGGAGCGGCCGGGCACGCCCGCGCGTACGGACGACCAGGCGCGTCGCGTCGGGTGGCTCCGGCCGCAGCTGGAAGCCCCAGATTCCCGCTCCCCGCGCCGGCGGCAGGGGCTCGGTGTGCGGATCGTCATCGCGGCCGGCTGGAACAAGACGGACATCGGCCAGGACGGGTCCGTGACCTCGCCGCACGCTCCTCGCCAGGGTGACCGGACGCTCCTCGCCATGGTGACCGGAGGTGGACCGTTCATGATCACTGGGCCAGGGAGCGGATCACCCGGCGGCACGGGCACAGGCGTCCGTGAGCAGCCCGGAGCGGCCCTGAGGCCGCCGCCGGGCCCCGCCCATGACCCGCAATGACCATCCGACGACGGCAGCAGCACCGGCCTGATATGCGGGTGCGCATACTGTGAGAGCGGGCCTGCTACCAGTCCGTCAGGTCGACGAGCAGATCGCAGTGCGGGTCGTCACCGGCGGGCTGCTGGTACTGCTCTTCCGTGATCAGGCTGGGAAGAGCGGCGATCAGCGCCGTGGGTGCGTTGGTCAGCCGGATGTCGACGCCGATGATGCCGGGCTGATCGGGCCGCTGCACATACAGGCGCAGCACTGCATGACCACACATCAGAAAACCGACCAGGAAAGGGTTTTCCTCGTCGCCGGGGTCGGACAGCGCCCGCACGACAGTGAGCACCTGACCCTCTTCGGGTTCGGGGTCCGGGGTGATCTCCTCGGGCCGGAGGCGGACGACGGTCATCCCCATGGCCTCGCTGATGTCGCTGCTGCTGTAGAGCTGCGTGCCTTTCAGCACGGTGCGCAGGATTCCGGGGATGTAGTAGGGGGCTACAACGTCGTGAGGGATCTCGTACAGGAACGTGGCGCCGTCCTCGTCGTCCCCGGCATGGACGGCGATGCGTACGGCGCCCGGGGCGGGCAGGACACCACGCAGGTGCCAGTCCTCGGCGAGGGGCGCGTTGAGGTAGTGGATCAGCAGACGGCTGACAGCCGCCTGCTGATCCCGGTCTTCGGGATCCGTCACTTGTTCATCCATCCGGGACACTTGTTGTGCGGCTGGTTGCGGCAGAAGGCGTTGATGACACCTATCTTCTGCCCCTTACCGGCGTCGTACCTTCTGTCCTTCGTCTTGCGCGTGTACTGCACGATCACAGTGAATTTGACCTGTGCGGGCTTGCCGCCGGTCTTGATGGCAACGCCGTCGTACTCCCGGCATCAGTCGACGTGCACCGGACTCGCTTGTCGAACGGGTCCGGCATCGCCGGATTCGGCTTGGCCTGCGCGGGGGAAGCGCCGGACAGGAGAAAAGCAGCGCAAAGGACAGCGGCCGGTAATGCGATGATCTTCCTCATGCGGCGATCTTGACATGCACAACAACGGACATGCACCGCAGTTTTGGGACACATCCGGGCGGACATCTCAGCCGCAGCCACTCCGCGACCCGCGGTAACCCTGTCCACCTCGCGGCAGCGGGCGGCCACCGCCCCGGGCCCCTGCACGGAACAGCACCCACTCGTCCGGAACCAACCGCTCCACCAGAGCAGTCATGCACGGCCCGCGAGCGATCACGCCGAACGAAACGACGTCTTCATGCGCGCAGGGTGCCCGGCGCGAGGGCCGCTCGGCCCGGCGCGAGAGCCGCTCGGCCTGGGGCGAGGGGGCCGACCGGGGGGCGGATCGGGAAGCCGGCCGGCGCGGACCGGCGAGCCGGCCGGCGTGTGCCGGGGAGCCGACCGGCGTGTGCCGGGGAGCCGACCGGCGTGTGCCGGGGAGCCGACCGGCGTGTGCCGGGGAGCCGACCGGTGCGTGTCGGACCGCTCGGAGCCGCGTCGCGGTCCGGACACTGCGTTGAGAAGCCCGCCGCTTCTCTCCCGTGGCACGCGGACGCCACGGGGCGTTCCGCGACCGGAAAGGATCCGCTCATGCGCTACGCCGTCCTCGGCACCGGCATCGTAGGCCGGACCATCGCCGCCAGACTCGCCGCGCTCGGCCACCAGGCCCTGATCGGCACCCGTGACGTGCAGGCGACCCTCGCCCGCACCGAGCCCGACCCCATGGGCAACCCGCCCTTCGCCGAATGGCACACGGCTCACCCCGAGGTGCGGCCCGCGCCCTATGCCGAGGCCGCCTCGCAGGCGCAGGCCGTGGTCAACGCGACCTCGGGCGGCGCCAGTCTCGCGGCCCTGACCGCCGCGGGCGCGGACAACCTCGCGGGCAAGGTGCTGATCGACATCGCCAACCCGCTGGACGCCTCCGCCGGAATGCCGCCGGTGCTGAACCCGGTCAACACCGACAGCCTCGCCGAGCAGATCCAGCGGGCCTTCCCCGAGGCGAAGGTCGTCAAGACCCTCAACACCATGAACTGCCGGATCATGGTCGATCCCTCCCGTGTGCCGGGCGAGCACAACGCGTTCGTCTCGGGCGACGACGCCGCCGCCAAGGAGCAGGTGACCGAGCTGCTGATCTCCTTCGGCTGGCCACGGTCCGCCGTGCTGGACCTCGGCGACATCACCACCGCCCGCGGTGCCGAGATGCTGCTGCCGATGTGGCTGCGCCTGTTCGGAGCGTTCGGCCACCCGGACTTCAACTTCCACATCGCCCGCGCCTGACCGCCGGTCACCGCAGGGTCTGACCACCGGTCACCGCAGGGTCTGACCGCCGGTCACCGCAGGGTGAACCAGGTGCGCTTCCCCTCGTCGGTGGGGCGGGCGCCCCAGCTGTCCGCGAGCATGCGGACCAGATTGAGGCCGCGGCCGGACTCCTCGTCCTCCTCGGCACGACGGGGTTCCGGCAGATGACAACTGCCGTCGCTCACCTCGACCGTGAGTTCCGCGGCGGTGCGGCACACATGCAGGGTGATGGGCCCGCGGCCGTGCTGCACCGCATTGGTGAGCAGCTCGGACACGAGGAGCCGTGCGTCGTCGGTCTTCTCCTGGCAGCCCCATGCGGCGAGGGTCTTGGCGAGGAAGGAACGCCCCTCGTGCACGGACTCGGGGCGGGCGGGCAGGGCCGTCGTGGCGGAGGCGAGGGGCGCCGCGGGCAGCTGGACCAGCAGGAGGGTGACGTCGTCGTCGTGCCCCTCGGCGTCCGGGCGCAGCGTGGACAGGATGCGGTCGGCCGCCGTGTCCAGGCTCGGTGTGCGGGTGGTGAGCAGCGAGCCGCAGGTGGACGTCAGCTGGCGGATCCGGTCCTCGATGTCGCAGTCGGGGGTCTCTATCAGGCCGTCGGTGTACAGCACCAGGGTCGCGCCGGGCGGGACCGGGGACGTGGACTGCTCGTACAGGACGTCGCCGACGCCGAGGGGTGCGTTCACCGAGGCGGGCAGCGGGCGTGCCGCCTCACCGGGCGCGGCGAACCAGGACCGGGAGGTGGCCGGCGGAGCACAGGGTCACCTCGCCCTCGTCGGCGGCGACGACCAGGTAGCAGCAGGTGACCAGCTGGTCGGGGACGTCCAGGTCGGCCACGCAGGTGTCCAGGGTCTGCATCAGCCCCTGGGGCTGCATGCCGGTCTTGGCCAACGCGTGGGCCGCCGAGCGCAGTTGACCCATCACGGCGGCCGCCTCCAGGCCGCGGCCCATCACATCGCCGATCAGGACACCGACCCGGCCGGCGCCGAGCGGGACGAGGTCGAACCAGTCGCCGCCCACCCCGGCGCCCTGGGTGGCGGGCCGGTAGCGGCTGGCGGTGACGAGTTCGGGGACGGCGGGCGGCGTGCCCATCAGGCTGCGCTGCAGGGTGAGGGCGACATGGCGCTGCTGTTCGTACAGCTCGGTCAGCTTCGCCTCGGCCCGCTTGCGGTCGCTGATGTCGCGGACGATGGCGCAGGCGCCGATGACCGTGCCGTCCGGGGCCCGCCGCGGCCACACGGTGACGTCGACGTCCAGCAGGGCGCCGCTCTTGGTGACGCGCAGGGTCTCGAAGTGCTCCACCTTCTCACCGCGCCGCAGGCGGCTGAGCAGCGCGGTGACCTCCTCGTGCCGGTCGTCCGGGGCGAGCAGGGACACATGCCGGCCCGTCGCCTCGGCGGCCGTGTATCCGTACAGCCGCTGGGCGGCCGTGTTCCAGTAGGTGATGTACCCGTCGAGCGTCTTGGCGAGGATGGCGTCCTGGGAGGACTCCACCAGCGAGGCCAGTTCGCTGATGCGCTCCTCGGCGGCCTTGCGGTCGCTGACGTCGCGCACGGCGGCCGACACGAGCAGCCCTTCGGTGGTCTCCAGGGGGCTGAGGCTGATCTCGACCGGGAACTCGCTGCCGTCCCGGCGCAGTCCGTACAGGTCCAGCCCGGCCCCCATGGGACGGACCTGCCGGTTCGCGGCGTAAGCGCTGCGGTGCTGCGTGTGGTGACCGCGCAGCCGGTGCGGGACGAGCAGTTCGACGGACTGGCCGAGGAGTTCCTCGCGCCGGTAGCCGAAGAGCGCCTCGGTCTGGGCGTTGACCAGCTTGATGGTTCCCGTGTCGTCGACGATGACCATGGCGTCCGGTGCCGCTTCCAGCAGCCCGCGGAAACGCTCCTCCGCGGTTCCCGGCGCGCCGGGCTGCGAGGGGATCACCTGGGTGCCCGGTTCCCGGGCGGCGACGGGACAGGTGGCCGTCGCGTCGGTCTTGTTCTTCATGTCGGACCCAGCCGTGCTGCCGCCAGTGGTAAGGGCCCATCCCAGCACGCACGGACGCGGGCCACGCGGGCTTGTCGCCAACTGTCGCTATGGGGCCGAACCTGACGGTTCGGTGAGCGGCGGGGGCAGCGAATGGTCACTCGGGGTCCATTACCCGAAAGGTAATCGACCGCCTGTGCGGTTGCTGCCATGATCGGCGGCATACGGATTCCGACCGACCGATCGACCGGAGGGGCACCATGACCGCCTACGCCATCGCCCGGCTGCACCGGGTCACGCCGCATGCGGACGTCGCCGAGTACATCGAGCGCATCCAGGGCACCTTCGAGCCGTACGGCGGTCGTTTCCTGGTGCACGGCAGGCAGCACGAGGTGGTGGAGGGGGACTGGCCCGGGAATGTCGTGATGATCGCCTTTCCGGGGATCGCCGAGGCGCGGGCGTGGTGGAGCTCCCCCGCCTACCGGGAGATCGCCCCGCTGCGCACCCGGCACAGCGAGGCCGACATCGTCCTGGTCGAGGGCGTCCCCGAGGACTACGACCCGAAGGTCACGGCCCAGGCCGTGCGGGAGAGCCTCGACGTCGGGTGAGACGACACCGGGTGAGGCGGTCCCGGTCGCCGAGCTGGAGGGGCACGAGGGCGTAGTCGCCGGCCATGCCGCTGCCCGCCCATGCTGCCGCGGCTGGTGACCAGGACGCAGCAGCGGGGGGTGCCCGGCAGCAGCGGGCGGATCTGGGAGAACGAGCGGGCGTTGTCGAGGACGTTCAGCACCCGCCGGCCGTCCGGCACGCTGCGGAACAGGGCGGTGCGTTCCACCTGGTCGGCGGAGATCTGCGGGCCCGGCACGCCGGGGGCGCGCAGGAAGCGGTGGAGGACGGCGCTCGGCTTGCGCGGGGCCTGCTCCTCGTCGTAGCCGTGTCGGCGAAGAGCTGCCCGTCGGGAAAGCGGGCGTGCACCTGGTGGGCCCAGTGGACGGCGAGGGCGGTCTTGCCGACGCCGCCGGTGCAGGTGATCGATCCCGCTCGATGCGCTCCCGCGCCGTCAGCTTCCCCTTGGCGTGCTGCGCCGCCGTCGCCTTCTCGCCCGGGCCGGCGAGAACGTCGCGGCGGATGCGGTCGAGCTCGGCGATCCACTCGTGCAGGGTCATCACCGGCTCCCTTGCCGGATCAGCACCGTCCTGGGCCACGGCGAGAAGCCGTTTCTCCACGCGTTCCAGGGATTCCCGCAACCGGCGTTCCAGTTCGGCGTCGTGCAGGGGGATCCGGTCGAGCAGGCCGCTGGTCTCCCGGATTTCGCCCGGATGTCCGCCGTGGTCCCGCTCAGCTGCCGCACGCTCATCGGAAACCCTTCCGACACGGGAGGGGTGGCGGATGCGCACATTCGGATCACCACTGTCCGTACCGGTCCCGGAGCGCCTCAACTGCGCTGACATGAAGGTGCTGCACGGCGGGTCCTCCCGCGGGGAACGCAGACCGTCAGCTTTCTGCCACATTCCGGGCGACCGCCCCGCAATCGCGGGCGCGAGGTTACGTTTCCTTCCGGAATGGTCCGCGTCGAACTTTTCTGAAAGGAACGGGAATTGCGTATCCGAATGGCTCTCGGCACGATGCTCGCCGCCGCCGTGCTCACCGTCATGGCGCCCGCCGCACGGGCGGCCGGCGGCGACGAGGCACGGCCCACCGAGCGGTCCTGCGGCACGCTGCGGCTGACGGGCTCGCTGCCGGTGCCGCCCGCGGGGATGGCGGTGGAGCGGGAGGTGTCGATCGGCGCGGACTGCACGGCCCGGTACGGCACGGTGCGGATGGTGCCGGCCGGCAAGGCCGAGGGCGCGGCGGCCCGGACCATGGCGGCGGCGTCCGGCACGAAGAAGGCAGCGTCCGGCGCGACGGCGGCGTCCGGCACGAAGGCGGCGTCCGGCACGAAGGCGGACGGCACTCACCGGGTGTCGAGCTGGAACGAGATGTACGACTGCTGCAACATCCGGATGACCGGCCTGTACACGGCCTCCGAGTGGACCACCGGCGGCAGCCGGGTCGCGGCCGCTTCGACCGGGGCCACCCAGCAGTTCAACCGCGAGCCGTGGAACGCCGGCTGGTCGCTGGTCTCGGCCCGCAGCGACACCGACTGCAGCGCCGACTGCGCGGTCTCCCGCACCGAGGCGCACGCGGACTTCGGCTACCGGGGCATCTTCGACCCGACCGGCTCCTGGTACGCCAACACCCACCACTCCTACGTGGACCTCGCCGCCGACGGCACCGCCTCATGCCGCTTCGACGTGGAGGCGCGGCACACCTTCGCCGGCTGGAACTGGCGCCACGGCTGCGCCTGACGGGCGGCGGCAGCAACCTGTCACGGACGCGGCAGCGGTGCGACGGCGCTTCCTGCACTCGCCGGGACCTTTTCAGTCTCGCCCGCCGTGCCGGGGCAGGACGGGCACGTCGCCCGCTGGTGGATCCCGGACCCCGAGTGCGCCTCCCTGGGCGTCCTCTGAGCACCCCCGGGCGACTTCTCCCCGGTGAGACCAGTTCGCCGCCCTCCTCGGACACCACGGACTCGATGCGGCCGAGTTCGATGCCGGCGGCCCGTTCGCTCCCCAGGGTGGCGCAGAACGTGCCCCCGGCGGCCATGGGGTTCAGATAGCGCGCCTTCAGCTCCTCGCTGCCGTACAGCTGCACCATGCTGGTGCCGAGCACCGAGATGAAGAGGGTGAAGGCCGCTCCGGCGTCGCCGTATCGACCGCGTCGGCCTCGGCCGGGGTGAGCCCGGCGGAGGCGAGGGCGTGGCGGATGACGCGTTCCTGGGAGGGGCCGTTGGGTGCGGTGAGGCCGTTGCTCTCGCCGTCCTGGTTGACGGCGCTGCCGCGCGGCACGGCCAGCACCCGGCGTCCCTCGCGGCGGGCGTCGGACAGCCGCTGCAGCACCAGCACGCCGACGCGCTCGGACCAGCCGGTGCCGTCGGCGTCGTCGGAGAACGCCTTGCAGCGGCCGTCGGCGGCCAGCCCGCCCTGCCGGGCGAACTCCACGCGCCCCGGTGGCGGCTTGTCACCGGGCCGTGACGCGAACTACTGTCACCACGCCTTGGTGACGGGAAACCGGTGTGATGCCGGTGCGGCCCTCGCCACTGTGATCGGGAAGTCCGGCTCCGGTCCTCACGGACAGCCACTGGGTCTTGGGACCCGGGAAGGCGGAGCACGGGCGGTGGTACCCGTCAGCCAGGAGACCGGCCAAGGCACGTCAACCATCCACGAGGTGCTGGAGAGGGTCTGCTGAGCCATGCACATAGCCGAGGGTTTTCTGCCACCGGCGCACGCGGTCGCCTGGGGCGTCGCAGCGGCGCCGTTCGTGATCCACGGAGCCCGGTCGCTCATCCGTGAAGTGAGGGAACACCCCGAGAGCACGCTGCTGCTGGGCGCGTCGGGAGCCTTCACCTTCGTTCTGTCGGCGCTGAAACTGCCCTCGGTGACCGGGAGTTGCTCCCATCCCACCGGTACCGGGCTGGGAGCGATCCTGTTCCGGCCGCCGGTGATGGCGGTGCTGGGCACCATCACCCTGCTGTTCCAGTCGCTGCTGCTCGCCCACGGCGGCCTGACCACGCTGGGCGCCAACGTGTTCTCCATGGCGGTCGTCGGACCCTGGGCCGGTTACGCCGTGTACGGGCTGCTGCGGCGCTACGACGTGCCGCTGATGGCCGCCGTGTTCTGCGGCGCGTTCCTCGCCGACCTGTCGACGTACTGCGTGACCAGTGTGCAGCTGGCGCTGGCCTTCCCGGACCCGGGCAGCGGATTCCTGGGCGCGCTCGGCAAGTTCGGCTCCATCTTCGCGGTGACGCAGATCCCGCTGGCGGTCAGCGAGGGGCTGCTGACCGTGCTGGTGATGCGGATGCTGGTGCAGTCCAGCAGGGGCGAACTGACCCGGCTGGGTGTGCTGGTGGCCGGGGCGGGGTCCGCCCGCACCGCGGAGCGGAAGGCGGTGGCCCGGTGAAGCGCGGCACCCGGATCAACCTTCTGCTGCTGCTCGCGGTGGCCGCGCTCGCCGTGCTGCCGCTGGTGCTCGGGCTCGGCGACCACAAGGAGGAGCCGTTCGCCGGGGCGGACGGGGAGGCGGAGACCGCGATCACCGAGCTGGACCCCGACTACGAGCCGTGGTTCTCCCCGCTGTACGAGCCTCCGTCCGCCGAGATCGAGTCGGCCCTGTTCGCCCTGCAGGCCGCGATCGGCGCCGGGGTCCTCGCCTACTACTTCGGTCTGCGGCGGGGCCGCCGCCAGGGCGAGGCCAGGGCGCTGGTCCGCACCGAACCGGAGCACGAGCCCGCGGGCGACGGGGGCGGCGGCGACGAGACCGCGTCCCGGCCGCGGAGCTGACCGGGTGCTGTCGATCGACGCGGCGGCGCACAGCAGTCGCTGGCGCCGCCGGCATCCCGTGGACAAGGCGGTGCTCGGTCTTGGCCTGACGGTGCTGGCGATCTCGCTGCCGCCGTGGCCGGGCGCGGCGCTGGTGATCGCGGCCGCGCTCGTCGGGCTGCTGGGGCCGGCGGGCGTGCCGGCGCGGCGGCTGTGGCGCGCCTGGCGGGTGCCGCTGGGCTTCTGTGTCACCGGGGCGCTCACCCTGCTGGTGCGGGTGGGCGGGCCCGGCGGTTTCCTGGCGCTCGCCGGCGACGGGCCGCTGCGCGCCGGGGAGTTGCTGCTGCGCACCTCGGCCGCCTCGCTGGGCGTGCTGCTGTTCGCGTTCACCACCCCCATGTCCGATCTGCTGCCCCGCCTGGTCCGGGCCGGGGTGCCGGCGCCGCTGGTGGACGTGGCGCTGGTGACGTACCGCATGAGCTTTCTGCTGCTCGACTCGGTGCGGCGGATCCGGGAGGCGCAGGCGGCCCGGCTGGGGCACACCACCCGCGCGGCCACCTGGCGTTCGCTCGGCGGTCTCGGCGCCACCGCGTTCGTCCGGTCCTTCGACCGGGCGGCCCGGCTCCAGGCGGGACTCGCCGGGCGCGGCTACGACGGCACCCTGCGTGTGCTGGTCCCCGAGGCGCGCGTCTCCGTCCGCTTCACGGCGGCGAGCCTCGCCCTGCTGGCGGCGCTGACCGCCCTCACCTTCGTCCTGGAAAGGCCCCTGTCGTGACCGAACCGGCCCTGGTCGCCCTGCGGGGCGCGTCGTTCGCCTACGAGGACGGGCCGCTGGTGCTCAGCGGCCTCGACTTCGAGGTCCCCGAGGGCCGCGCGCTGGCGCTGCTGGGGCGCAACGGCAGCGGCAAGACCACGCTGATGCGGCTGCTCAGCGGCGGACTGCGACCGCTGGAGGGCGAGTTGACCGTCGGGGGCCGGCCGGTGCGTCACGACCGCAAGGGGCTGACCCGGCTGCGGACCACCGTGCAGCTGGTGGTGCAGGACCCCGACGACCAGCTCTTCGCCGCCTCCGTCGGCCAGGACGTGTCGTTCGGGCCGCTGAACCTCGGGCTGCCGGACGAGGAGGTGCGCGCCCGGGTGGCCGAGGCGCTGGCCGCGCTTGACATCTCCCACCTCGCCGACCGGCCCACGCATCTGCTGTCCTACGGGCAGCGCAAGCGGACCGCGATCGCGGGCGCCGTCGCCATGCGGCCCCGGGTGCTGATCCTGGACGAGCCGACCGCCGGTCTCGATCCCGACGGCCAGGAGAGGCTGCTGGCCACGCTCGGCCGGCTGCGGGCGGGCGGCACGACGGTGGTGATGGCCACCCATGACGTGGACCTCGCGCTGCGCTGGGCCGACGACGCCGCGCTGCTCACCCCGTCGGGTGTGCGCACCGGTCCGGCCGGTGAGCTGCTGGCCCGCGCGGATCTGCTGGCGGAGGCGGGGCTGCGGCTGCCGTGGGGTGTCGCGGTGGGGCAGTTGCTGCGCGCGCACGGGTGGCCGGCGGACGGGGGCGGGCCCCGGACACCGGAGGAGCTGGCCGCGCTCGCCGCGGCACACGCCACCGACCGATGAGTGCGGGGCCCTCCGCAGCGGCTCCGGATCCCGGCATCTGCCGGTGCCGGGAACCGGAACCTCCCCCGTGCTCCCCGCGCCCATGGTGCCCGTACACCGGCCCGGGCCGCATTGCCGGATTCCGGCAGCGTTCATTAGGGTCAGCCTGCCGGTGGGAGGCCAGGGGCGTCACACGGGCGTCAGGATCACGGGGGCCGGGGGAGCATGGTGGAGCGGGAGATTCCGGAGCAGTATCTCGAGGGGTACGCCCGTCTGCTCGCCGATGTGGCCGCCACCGGCCGGCGCCTGACCCGGGACGAGCTCTCCGCCCGCCGGGCGCTGGGCGAGCGGGCCGCGGAGGCCGGCTACGGCATGCGTGCCCTGGTCCGCGCCCATCTGTCCGCCGCCCGCACGGCCTGGCCGCGCGGCAACGGTTCGGTGGACGACGCGCTGGCGGCCGTCCAGCAGGCGGTGGACGCCTTCGCCGAGGGCTACGAGCGCGCCCAGCGGCTGGCGGTGCGCCAGGAGGTGGCCGCGCGCCGGGAGTTCATCGACGACCTGCTCTACGGGCGCAGCGACCTGGGCCGGCTCGCCGAACGCGCCGAACGCTTCGGCCTGCGCCTGTCCCACGCGCACGCCGTGGCGGTGGCCCGCGGCCCCGCCGCCTACGACGAGGGCGACGCCGTCCCCCGCCAGGTGGAGCGTGCGCTGATCGCCCGTTTCGGTGACCGCCATGTGCTGCTCAGCACCAAGGACGGGCGGCTGCTGTGCATCGCGCCCAGACACCAGAAGGAAGTGCTCACGGTCTTCGCCAAGCAGGCGCACGCCGCCACCGACGGCGGCCAGGTGGCCATCGGGCGGGCGCACAGCGGGCCGGGCGGGGTGGTGCAGTCCTACGAGGAGGCCTTGAGCGCGCTGGAGATCGCCGAGCGGCTGGAGCTGGACGACCCGGTGCTGCACGCGGCCGACCTGCTGGTCTACCCCGTCCTCGCGCGCGACCGGCAGGCCATGACCGACCTGGTGCACCACGCCCTCGGTCCGCTCACCAAGGCCCGCGGCGGTGCCCGGCCGCTGCTCGACACCCTGACCGCCTACTTCGACTCCGGCTGCGTCGCCGCCGAGGCCGCCCGGCGGCTGTCGCTGAGCGTGCGGGCCCTGACCTACCGCCTGGAGCGCATCCACAAGCTCACCGGCGCCAATCCCGCCGACCCGGCCCAGCGGTACATGCTGCAGACCGCGGTCATCGGCGCACGTCTGCTGGGCTGGCCGGCCGACGGGGAGTGAGCGCGGCCGGCCAAGTGGGCGTCCGTCGGGCGGCGGGCAGGCATCGGCAGGGCCTCCGTCAGGCGGCCTTCAGCTCGACGCCCTTCTTCTGGACGGCGTGGATGACCGGAAGCGGCAGGCCGGCGAAGGAGCGCAGCTCGGTGACGGTGGCCTCGGCCTCCACCTTGCCCGGCCGCACGGTGTCGGCGTGCACCGAGCCGGTGTTCTTCCAGGTGCGCAGGGTGCCGTCGCACACGGCCCCGGTGCCGCCGATGCCGTAGCGGACCGTGGAGCTGCCCTGGTGGACGGAGGAGCTGACGAAGGCCGGGCCGGTGGCGCCGGTGCAGCGGTAGGTGCCGGAGAGGGTGATCTTGCCGTCGTCGGTGATCCGGCCGGTGGCGCTGACGGTGACGGTCTCGCCGGGCGCGGCCGCCGCGGCGGCCGGGGGCGCGGCGACGACGGGGCCGAGCAGCAGCGCCGCGCCGGCCGCGGCGGTGAGGAGGGGGCGCAGAGACATGGGGAACCTCCCGATTGGAGCGACAATCCGACCTGTGGGGGTTCCAGCAGTACCCGGCGGGCGGGGCGGCGCCCGTCATCCTCACCCCTTCGGTGGCGAGTCCGCATCGGCCGTCGGAGAACGGTCGCGGGAGTGTCCGGAAGCTGTCACGTTTCCCGGCGGGCCGTTCCGCGGTGCCCCTGACGGGCGCATGGTCGAGGTGTACGGCCCATCCGGATCGTCACGACGTGGAGGTGCGCCATGTGTGCCCACCGGTCTTCCTGCCCCCGCACCGACTCCCCGGCCCCGCACGTGGTGGCCGCCCACCCCGAGCAGGGCTGGAGCCTGCTGTGCGACGGCTCGATCGTCTTCGACGACACGGGCGAGCTGCTGCCGGACGGCAGGGTGATCGCCCCGCACCGCGCCCCGGCCGACCGCCTCGTGGTCGCGGCCTGATCACCGGCCCGCCGCTCAACAGACCCGGGCGACAGGCCTCAGGGCAGCACGGCGAAGCCGTCGAGTTCGACCATCGCCTGTTCGTCCCAGAGCCGGACGACCTCGACGACGGCCATCGCGGGGTAGTCCCGGCCCGCCGCCTCCCGCCAGATGCGGCCCAGTTCGCGGGCGTGCCTGCGGTACTCGGCGACATCGGTGGCGTAGACGGTGACGCGGGCCAGGTCGGACGGGGTGCCGCCGGCCGCGCGCAGCGCGGTGAGGAGATTGTCCAGCGCCCGCTCGAACTGCTCGGGCAGGGTCTCGCCGGTCACCTTGCCGTCGCCGTCCAGGGCGGTCTGGCCGGCCAGGAAGACCACCCGGCTGCCGGTGGCGACCACGGCGTGGGAGAAGCCGGTCGGCGGGGACAGCTCGGGCGGGTCGATGCGCTCGCAGGTCACCGGTCGGCCTCCAGATTCTTGTACAACTCCTTGGCGATGATGCCCCGTTGGACCTCGCTGGCCCCTTCATAGATCCTCGGCGCGCGGACCTCGCGGTAGAGGTGCTCCAGCAGGTGTCCGCGCTGCAGGGCGCGGGCGCCGTGCAGCTGGACGGCGTGGTCGACGACGTACTGCGCGGTCTCGGTGGCCAGCAGCTTCGCCATGGCGGCGCGCTTCGGGACGTCGCCCTCGCCCGCGTCGTACGCCGTGGCCGCCGCGTAGACCATCAGGCGGGCGGCCTCGGTGCGCAGCGCCATCTCGGCGACCTGGTGGGCGACGGACTGCAGGTCGCTGAGCCGGCCGCCGAACGCCTCGCGGCGGGCGGTGTGTTGGAGGGTGGCGTCCAGCGCCGCCTGGGCCATGCCGACGGCGAACGCGCCGACGCTGGGCCGGAACAGATTGAGTGTGCCCATCGCGACCCGGAAGCCGCCGTCCACCTCGCCCAGGACGTCGGCGGCGCTCACCGGAACGCCGTCGAAGCCGAGGGCTCCGATGGGGTGCGGGGAGAGCATGTCGAGGCCGGTGCCGGTCAGGCCGGGCCGGCCGGCGGGGACCAGGAAGGCGGTGACGCCGCGCGCCCCGGCGCCCGGGGTGGTGCGGGCGAAGACGGTGTAGAGGTCGGCCTCGGGGGCGTTGGAGATCCAGCACTTCTCGCCGGTGAGCCGCCAGCGGCCGGGGCCGTCCGGGTGAGCGGTGAGCGACAGGGCGGCGGCGTCGGAGCCGGCGCCCGGCTCGCTGAGCGCGAACGCGGCCACGGCGCTGCCGTCACCCACCTGGGGGAGCCAGCGCTCCTTCTGTTCCGGGGTGCCGTGGGCGTGCACGGGGTGGGCGCCGAGGCCCTGGAGGGCGAGGGCGGTCTCGGCCTCGGTGCAGGCGTAGGCGAGGGACTCCCGCATCAGGCACAGGTCCAGGGCGCCGGAGGTGAACAGCCGGGGCAGCAGGCCGAGGGCGCCGAGTTCGGCGACCAGGGGCCGGTTCACATGGCCGGGTTCGCCCTTGTCGGCGAGCGGTCGCAGGCGTTCGGCGGCGAGCGTGCGCAGTTCGGCACACCAGGCGCGTTGTCCTGGTTCGAGCGAGAATGCGGTCATCGCCGGTCCCCTCTCTCCCCGTGGGGGTCTGTCCCCGTGGGCCGCCCGGAGGCCTGCCGCCCGCCGGTCGCGCCTGAGCTCATCGAGGTTATCGCGGACCGTTGACTGCCGTCACCAACACGATACGCTCCTTCCCTGCGAGCCCACCACGCCGAGGGGGCGAATCGTCATGAATCCACGAGCCACCGCGCACGTCGACACCTTCGCCCGCGACCACCTCCCGCCACCGGAACAGTGGCCCGAGCTCCGCTTCGACCTGCCGGAGCTGCAGTACCCCGAACGGCTCAACTGCGCCGCCGAACTGCTCACCGGGCAGCCCGGCGACCGGCCGGTGTTCCGCACCCCCGACGGCGGGAGCTGGACCTACGACGAGCTGCGCGCCCACGTCGACCGTCTGGCGCACATCCTGACCAGCGACCTCGGGGTCGTCCCCGGAAACCGGGTGCTGCTGCGCGGCCCCACCACCCCCTGGCTGGCCGCCTGCTGGCTGGCGGTGCTGAAGGCCGGGGCGGTCGCCGTGACCGTGCTGGCCCAGCAGCGCGCGCACGAGCTCAGCACCATCTGCCAGATCGCCCGCGTGCAGCACGCGCTGTGCGACATCCGCTCGGTCGACGACCTCGCCAAGGCCGAGGTGCCCGGTCTGCGCATCGCCACCTACGGCGGCGACTCCCCCGACGACCTGCTGCACCGCCCGGCGCCTTCCACGCCGTTCCAGGCGGTGGACACGGCCGCCGACGACGTGGCGCTGATCGCCTTCACCTCCGGCACCACCGGACGGCCCAAGGGCTGCATGCACTTCCACCGGGACGTCCTCGCCATCGCGGACACCTTCTCCCGGCATGTACTGCGGCCCCTCCCGGAGGACGTCTTCGCCGGGTCCCCGCCACTCGGCTTCACCTTCGGCCTCGGCGGTCTCGTCGTCTTCCCGATGCGGGCCGGAGCGAGCGCCCTCCTGCTCGAACAGGCGCATCCCGCCCAGCTGTTGCCCGCGATCGCCGAGCACCGGGTGTCGGTGCTGTTCACCGCGCCCACCGCGTACCGGGCGATGCTGGACCAGCTCGACGGGCACGACATCTCCTCGCTGCGCCGCTGCGTCTCGGCGGGCGAGAACCTGCCCGCGGCCACCTGGCAGGCCTGGTACGAGCGCACGGGGCTGCGCATCATCAACGGCATCGGCGCCACCGAGCTGCTGCACATCTTCATCTCCGCCGCCGACGAGGACATCCGGCCGGGCACCACCGGGGTCCCGGTGCCCGGCTGGCAGGCGCGCGTCCAGGACGCCGACGGCAACCCCGTGCCGGACGGCGAGCCGGGCCTGCTCGCGGTGCGCGGACCGGTCGGCTGCCGCTACCTCGCCGACCCCCGCCAGCAGGAGTACGTGCGCGGCGGCTGGAACATCACCGGCGACACCTACGTCCGCGAACCCGACGGCTACTTCCGGTACGTGGCCCGCGCCGACGACATGATCATCTCGGCCGGGTACAACATCGCCGGGCCGGAGGTCGAGGACGCGCTGCTGCGCCACCCGGACGTGATCGAGGCGGCGGTGGTCGGACGGCCGGACGAGGACCGCGGTCAGGTGGTGGTGGCGTACACGGTGCTCAAGGAGGGCGGCGAACGGGACGCCGAGGCGCTGCGGGAGTTCGTGAAGTCGGAGCTGGCGCCCTACAAGTGCCCGCGCGAGATCGTCTTCCTGGACGCGCTGCCGCGCACCGCCACCGGAAAGCTCCAGCGCTTCCGGTTGCGCGGCTGACCAGGTCAGACACGGGCGGCCGGGCTCCGGCGACGCGATTAGGATGATCAACGTGTCCGAAGAACAGCCCGCGCAGCACGCCCCGAGGTCCCTGATCGTCACGCTCTACGGCGCCTACGGCCGTTTCGTGCCGGGACCGGTGCCCGTCGCCGAGCTGATCCGGCTGCTGGCGGCGGTCGGCGTGGACGCCCCCTCGGTGCGCTCGTCGGTGTCCCGGCTCAAGCGGCGCGGGCTGCTCGTCCCGGCCCGCACCGCCGAGGGCGCGGCCGGCTACGAACTGTCGCCGGAGGCCCGCCAGTTGCTCGACGACGGCGACCGCCGCATCTACGCCACCGCGCCGCCCGAGGACGAGGGCTGGGTGCTCGCGGTGTTCTCGGTGCCGGAGTCCGAGCGGCACAAGCGGCACGTGCTGCGCTCCCGCCTGTCCCGCCTGGGCTTCGGCACGGCGGCACCCGGCGTGTGGATCGCCCCGGCGCGGCTGTACGAGGAGACCCGGCACACCCTTCAGCGGCTCGGCCTGGACACCTATGTGGACCTCTTCCGCGGTGAGCATCTGGGCTTCGCCGCGACCTCCGACGCGGTGGCCCGCTGGTGGGACCTGGCCGGGATCGCCAAGCAGCACGAGGCGTTCCTGGACCGCCACGAGCGGGTGCTGAAGGCGTGGGAGCGGCGCCCGGACACCCCGCCGGAGGAGGCGTACCGGGACTATCTGCTCGCCCTGGACTCCTGGCGCCACCTCCCTTACACCGACCCCGGCCTGCCGCCCGCGCTGCTGCCGCCCGACTGGCCCGGCGTGCGCTCCGCCGCCGTCTTCCGGGGCCTGCACGAGCGGCTGAGGGACGCGGGGGCCGAGTTCGTGGGGCTGTAGCCCCAGGGGCCTTCAGGTCTCCTCAGACATCCAGCGTGAGCCGGGGTTTGGGTGCGTCCGTGCGGCCCGTCTGGGGGCGTCTGCTGCCCGCCCGGTAGGGCGCCGGCCACACCGCGCCCGGCCCCTGGTAGCCCTGCTCGGCCGCCGCGTGCAGCGTCCAGTGCGGGTCGTAGAGGTGGGGGCGGGCGAGGGCGCACAGGTCCGCACGGCCCGCGAGGATCAGCGAGTTGACGTCGTCCCAGGAGGAGATCGCGCCCACGGCGATCACCGGGATGCCGACGCGGTGCCGGATGCGGTCGGCGAACGGCGTCTGGTACGAGCGGCCGAACTCCGGCTGCTCATCGGCGACCACCTGCCCGGTGGAGACGTCGATGGCGTCGGCGCCGTGCTCGGCGAAGGCGCGGGCGATCTCCACGGCGTCGTCGGCGGTGTTGCCGCCCTCCGCCCAGTCGGTGGCAGAGATCCGCACCGTCATGGGCCGGTCCTCGGGCCACACCGCGCGCACCGCGTCGAAGACCTCCAGCGGGAAGCGCAGCCGCTTCTGGAGTGAGCCGCCGTAGGCGTCGGTGCGGCGGTTGGTCAGCGGGGAGAGGAAGCCGGAGAGCAGATAGCCGTGGGCGCAGTGCAGTTCGAGCAGGTCGAAACCGGCGCGCGCGGCCCGCTGGGCGGCGGTGGTGAACTGCTCCCTTATGTCGGTGAGCTGGGCGCGGGTGAGTTCGCGGGGGGTCTGGCTGCCGGGCTTGTAGGGCAGCGGGGAGGCCGCGACCAGGGGCCAGTTGCCGTGGTCCAGCGGCTCGTCCATGCCCTCCCACATCAGCTTGGTGGACCCCTTGCGGCCGCTGTGGCCGAGCTGCACGCCGATCGCGGTGCCCGGGGACCGGCTGTGCACGAAGTCGACGATCCGCCGCCAGGCCTCGGCCTGCCGGCCGGTGTACAGGCCGGCGCAGCCGGGGGTGATGCGGCCCTGCTCGCTGACGCACACCATCTCCGTCATCACCAGTCCGGCCCCGCCCAGCGCGCGGGCGCCGAGGTGGACGAGGTGGAAGTCGCCGGGGACGCCGTCGACGGCCGAGTACATGTCCATCGGGGAGACCACGACCCGGTTGCGCAGGGTCACCTCGCGCAGCCGGAACGGGGTGAACATCGGCGGGGTGCCGGGCGGGCAGCCGAACTCGCGCTCCACCGACTCGGTGAAGCGGGCGTCGCGCAGCCGGAGGTTGTCGTGGGTGACCCGGCGGCTGCGGGTGAGCAGGTTGAAGGCGAACCGCAGCGGCGGCTGGTCGAGGTAGAGGTCCAGGTTCTCGAACCATTCGAGGCTGGCCCGTGCGGCGCGCTGGGTGGAGGCGACCACCGGGCGCCGCTCGGCCTCGTAGGCCGTGAGCGCCTCCGGGACGGTGGGGTGTTCGCGCAGGCAGGCGGCGAGCGCGAGGGCGTCCTCGACGGCGAGCTTGGTGCCGGAGCCGATCGAGAAGTGGGCGGTGTGGGCAGCGTCGCCGAGGAGCACCAGGTTGTTGTGCGACCAGCGCTCGTTGACGACGGTGCGGAAGGTCGTCCAGACCGAGTTGTTGGAGCGCAGCGGGCGTCCGCCGAGCGCCTCGGAGAAGATCTTGGCGCAGCGTTCGACCGACTCGGTCTCGCCGAGTTCGTCGAATCCCGCGGCGCGCCAGACCTCCTCGCGCATCTCGACGATGACGGTGGAGGCGTCGGCGGAGTACGGGTAGCCGTGCAGTTGCATCACGCCGTGCTCGGTCTCGGCGATCTCGAAGCGGAAGGCGTCGAAGGCGAAGTCGGCGGCGAGCCAGATGTAGCGGCAGCGGTGCGGGGTGATGCGGGGGCGGAAGACCTCCTGGAAAGCGGTGCGGGTGGTGCTGTGGACCCCGTCGGCGGCGATGACCAGGTCGTGGGTCTCCATCAGCCGGGCGGGGTCGGGGGCGGGGGTGCCGAAGCGCAGGTCGACGCCGAGGGAGCGGCAGCGGTCGTGCAGGATCTGAAGCAGCCGGCGGCGGCCGAGGGCGGCGAAGCCGTGCCCGGAGGAGGTGTGCCGGTTGCCGCGGTGGACGATGTCGATGTCCTCCCAGCGGACGAACTCCTTGCGCAGCGCCTCGTAGACGACGGGGTCGGCGTGCTCGATGCCGCCGAGGGTCTCGTCGGAGAGGACGACGCCGAAGCCGAAGGTGTCGTCGGGGGCGTTGCGTTCCCAGAGGGTCACCCGGCGGGTGGGGTCCAGGCGTTTGAGCAGCGCGGCGGCGTAAAGGCCGCCGGGGCCGCCGCCGGCGATCGCGATCTGCTGGGTGGACGGCATCCCTACCTCCCCTGCCACTTCGGGGGGCGCTTCTCGGTGAAGGCGGCGTGGAACTCGGCGTAGTCCGCGCCGTTCATCAGCAGGGCCTGGGTGGAGGCGTCGAGTTCGACGGCGGCCGCCAGGGGCATGTCCAGCTCCGCGGTCAGCAGGGCCTTGGTCTGGGCGTGGGCCAGGGCGGGGCCGTCGGCCAGGCGGCGGGCCAGCGCCTGGGCGGCCTGGTCGGCTCCGCCGTCCTCGGCCATCTCGCTGATCAGGCCGATGCGTTCGGCCTCGGGGGCGCGGACCGGTTCGCCGAGCATCAGCAGCCGGGTGGCGTGGCCGAGGCCGACCACGCGCGGCAGCAGATAGGCCGCGCCCATGTCGCCGCCGGACAGCCCGACGCGGGTGAAGAGGAAGGCGAAGCGGGCGGTCGGGTCGGCCACCCGGAAGTCGCTGGCCAGGGCGAGGACCGCGCCGGCGCCGGCCGCCACCCCGTGGACGGCGGCGATCACCGGGAAGGGGCATTCCCGGATGGCGCGGACCACCTGGCCGGTCATCCGGTTGAAGTCGAGGAGCTGGGCGGTGTCCATGGCGAGGGTGGCGCCGATGATCTCGTCGACGTCGCCGCCGGAGCAGAAGCCGCGCCCCTCGCCGGCCAGCACCAGGGCCCGCACGGCGCGCTCGCGGGACAGCTCGGCCAGCAGATCGCGCAGGTCGGCGTAGGCGCCGAAGGTGAGCGCGTTGAGCTTGTCGGGGCGGGCGAGGGTGACGGTGGCGACGCCGTCGTCGATGCCGACGCGCACATGCTCCCAGCGGGCGGTGCGGGCGGCGGAGCCGGTGAAGGGACTCATCAGGGCGGCCTCCTCGAAGCGGGCGCGGCACTGCTCGCTGAGCTCTACCACCCGAAGTTATCACTCATTCGTGACTGTCGTCAGGTAGGCGCAATATGGCGTGCCATACGACCGCCGCGTTCGTCACGGCTCGTCCACAGGGAGGTAACGGTGCCGGCCGGGAGGGGAGGCGGCGGAACGGGCTGGGTAGGCCGTCCGGTGCCGGGATCACCCGGCCGTACCATTGAGTAATTGAAAGCAGGACGGCCTGCTGCCATGAACGGACCCGCCTTGTACGAACGCTCCTCAGCCCCCGCCTCCTGGCGCGTGGCGCTGCCGCACAGCACCGCCGCGGTGCCCGTGGCCCGTGCGCTGGTCCGTACGGCCCTGACCGAGCAGGACCACTCCGCCGACCGCGACACGGCGGAGCTGCTGACCGCCGAACTGGTGGCCAACGCCGTCGAGCACACCTGCGCCGGCACGCCGATAGAGCTGGTGGTGCGGCTGCTGCCTAACGGCTGCCGGGTCGAGGTGCACGACGGCGACCCGGAGCCGCCCGGCGATCTGACCCGGCCGTCCCCCGGCATGCCGGACCCCTGGCAGGAGCACGGGCGCGGCCTGCTGCTCCTGCGCACCCTGAGCTCGTCCTGCGGGCACCGCCCGACCGAGTCCGGCAAGGCGGTGTGGTTCTACCTCTCCCCGCTCCCCCGGCAGCGCGAGCCGCACCCTTAGACGGATACCCCGGGTCAGCCCATAGACGGACACCCCGGGTCAGCCCAGGGTCGCGACCAGCAGCGCCTTGATGGTGTGCATCCGGTTCTCCGCCTCGTCGAAGACCACCGAGTGGGGCGACTCGAAGACCTCGTCGGTCACCTCGAGCGAGTCCAGGCCGTGGGCCTCGTGCACCTCGCGGGCGACCGCGGTGCCGAGGTCATGGAAGGCCGGCAGGCAGTGCAGGAACTTCACCTCGGGATTCCCGGTGGCACGCAGCACGTCCATGGTCACCGCGTAGGGGGCGAGGGCCGCGATCCGCTCGGCCCAGACCTCCTTGGGCTCGCCCATGGACACCCAGACGTCGGTGGCCACGAAGTCCACGCCGGCCACGCCCTCGGCGACCTCCTCGGTGAGCGTGATGCGGGCCCCGCTGGCGGCGGCCAGCTCGCGGGCGCGGTCCACGATCTCCTGGGCGGGCCAGTACGTCTTCGGCGCGACGATCCGGACGTCCATGCCCAGCAGGGCCGCGGTGACCAGGTAGGAGTTGCCCATGTTGAAGCGGGCGTCGCCGAGGTAGGCGAAGGCGATGTCGGTGAGGGGCTTGGCGCAGTGCTCGGTCATGGTGAGCAGGTCGGCGAGCATCTGGGTGGGGTGCCAGTCGTCGGTGAGCCCGTTGTAGACGGGCACCCCGGCGTACCGGGCGAGCTCCTCCACCTTGGCCTGGCTGTCCCCGCGGTACTCGATCGCGTCGTACATCCGCCCCAGCACCCGGGCGGTGTCCTTCACCGACTCCTTGTGCCCGATCTGTGAGCCGGACGGGTCGAGGTAGGTGGTGTGGGCGCCCTGGTCGGCGGCGGCGACCTCGAAGGCGCAGCGGGTGCGGGTCGAGGTCTTCTCGAAGATCAGCGCGATGTTGCGGCCCCGCAGCCGCTGGGTCTCGGTGCCCGCCTTCTTGGCGGCCTTGAGCTCCGCGGCGAGGGCGAGGAGGTGCCGGAGCTCCTCGCCGGTGAAGTCGAGCTCCTTCAGGAAGTGGCGGCCGCCGAGGTCTGTCGCCATGCGAGCTCCCGGATCCTTGATGACTATACGAACGAATGCATCACTATACAGAATGCATCACTATACCGACTCGGTCCTCAGTCCAGTGCCCGGGTCAGCAGTTCCTGCAGCCGCAGGCCGCGGGCCGCGTCCAGCTCGCCGGACCTGCCCGCGCGCACGGCCGCCGCGAACTCCCGGCGCAGCACCGGCCAGCACTCCTCATGGTCGATCCCCGCGGTGTCGTACACCAACTCGTTCTCGGTCCCGAACAGCTCGATGCGGGTGCGCACGCCCGGCAGCCGCACCGCGCCCGACAGGGAGGCCTGGCTGACCGCGCCGTTCGCGTGCTCGCAGGTCAGCTCGATCCAGCGGCGCGGGTCGCCGGTGCCGCGGATCGACACCACGGGGCCCACCGCCTCGTCCAGCAGGTCGATCAGATGCGGGCCGAGGTCCGGAGCGGGCGGCACGGCTGACCGACGCCCTGCTGGAGCGGCTGTGGGACTCCGGTGACGGGATCTTCCGGTGCCGGGACGTGATCTCCGGCGAACCGATCGACGAGCGCAGCGTGGCGGGGCTGATGCCGCTGCTGGTGCCCGGCCTGCCCGCCGAGGTGGCCGGGGCCCTGCACACCACACTCACCGGCCCGCACTTCCGGCTCGGCGAGCTGCCGTTGGTGCCGTCGTACGACCTGAAGGGTCCCGCGTTCGACCCGTCGCGATACTGGCGCGGGGCCCGCGTGGTTCAACACCGCGTGGGTGATCGAGCGCGGGCTGCGGCAGTACAGGCTGCTCGCCGACGCGGTCGCGGGCGCGGTGGACTCCGGATTCGCCGAGTACGTCGACCCCTTCACCGGTGAGGCGCGCGGCACGCGCGGCTTCGCGTGGACGGCGGCGCTGGCGCTGGACCTGGCGGTGACGGCGGTGACGACATGAGAGGAGATCAGGTGCTTCTGGTGAGGGACGGCACGTTCGCGGCGCTGAGCCCGTCCGGCGGGATCACCGGGCGCCGGGGCACGTCCCCGGACGGCCTGTTCCGCTGCGACGCGCGCCATCTGAGCCGCTGGCGGCTCACCGTGGACGGCGCGGAGCCCGCAGTGCTGTCGCCCGCGGCGGACGGCGCGGTGCCCGCGGTGTCGGTGCTGATGCCGCAGGGCGTGCGGGACGAGCCCGCCGCGTACACCGTCTTCCGTGAGCAGGCAGTCGCCTCCGGGGTGCTGCTGGAGCGGCTGCGCCTGGTCAGCAACCGGCCGGCGGAGGCGACGGTCCGTCTGGAGCTGCTGGCCGACGCGGACTTCGCGGACCAGTTCGAGCTGCGGTCCGACGGGCGGGAGTACGACAAGGGCGACGGCCGGCGGTCAGTCGCGGTGCTGCCCGACGGCGCCGAGTTCACTTACCGCCGGGGCGAGGACTGGTCGGCGTCCACCGCGGTGCGCGGCACCCCGGCCCCGGAGTCGGTCCGGCAGACCGGGGAGGGTGTGCTGCTCGGCTGGACGCTGACACTGCCGCCGCACGGCGAGGCGGAGCTGACGGTGCGGGCCCAGGCACGGACGCCCGGCGGGCGGATCGTGTCCGAGGTGGCGACTCCGGCGCGGGCGGCGGCCGAACTGGCGGCGGACATCGAGGAGTTCGCCCTGCCGTGGGTCGTGGAGGGCACGGACCGGCTGGCCCGCGCCTGTGCGCAGGGCCTCGCCGACCTCGCCCTGCTGCGGGTGCCGGCCACCGGACCCGACGGCGAGGAGCTGCGGGTGCCGGGCGCCGGGATCCCCTGGTTCCTGACCCTGTTCGGGCGGGACTCACTGCTCACCTCGCTCTTCGCGCTGCCCTACCGTCCCGGGCTGGCCGAGCACACGCTGCTGGCGCTCGCCGCGACCCAGGGCACCGAGTACGACGCCTTCCGCAACGAGCAGCCGGGGCGCATCGTGCACGAGGTGCGCAGCGGGGAGCTGGCGCACTTCCGGCAGGTCCCGTACGGGCGTTACTACGGGGCGGTCGACTCCACGCCGCTGTTCCTGGTGCTGCTGCACGCCCACCGGGAGCTGGCGGCCCGGCTGGAGTCGCACGCGCGGGCCGCCGTCGACTGGATGCTCGGCGACGGCGGGCTGACCGAGCACGGCTGGCTGGTCTACATGCCCGAACCCCAAAGCCGCATCACTCCCGGACACCCGCCCGTCCCCCCGGGGCCCCGGAGCCGCATGGCGCTCAGGCGCACCCCGCCGGGCAATCCAGGCACCCCAAAGCCGCATCACTCCCGGACACCCGCCCGTCCCCCCGGGGCCCCGGAGCCGCATGGCGCTCAGGCGCACCCCGCCGGGCAATCCAGGCGCCCCGAAGGCCCCATGGCTCTCGGGCTCCCGCCCGTCTCTCCGGTATCCGGAGCCGCCGCTGCCGGGGGCTCAGCCGACCGGGTCGCGCTCCACCGGGCAGCTCATGCAGCGGGGGCCGCCGCGGCCGCGGCCCAGTTCGCTGCCCGGGATCTCGATCACCTCGATGCCCTGCTTGCGCAGATGCGTATTGGTGGTGGAGTTCCGCTCGTAGGCGACGACCACGCCCGGCTCGACCGCCAGGACGTTGCAGCCGTCGTCCCACTGCTCGCGCTCCGCCGAGTGCACGTCCTGGGTGGCGGTCAGCACCCGGATCTCGCTGAGCCCCAGGGCGGCGGCGATGGCGCGGTGCATGTGCTCCGGCGGATGGTCGGTGACCTTCAGCTCCTTCTCGCCGGCGCCCGGTTCGATGGTGTAGGAGCGCAGCATGCCGAGGCCCGCGTACTGGGTGAAGGTGTCGCCGTCGATCATCGTCATCACCGTGTCGAGGTGCATGAAGGCGCGTCTCTTCGGCATGTCCAGGGCCACGAGGGTCTGCGCCGAACCGGCCGCGAACAGCTTGTGCGCCAGCATCTCCACGGCCTGCGGGGTGGTCCGCTCGCTCATCCCGATCAGCACCGCGCCGTTGCCGATGACCAGCACGTCGCCGCCCTCGATGGTGGACGGGTAGTCGGCCTGGCCCTCGGACCAGACGTGGAAGCGCTCGCGGGTGAACAGCGGATGGTGGCGGTAGATCGCCTCGAAGTGCACCGTCTCGCGCTGCCGCGCCGGCCAGCGCATGGCGTTGATGGCGACCCCGTCGTAGATCCAGGCGGAGGTGTCCCGGGTGAAGAGGTGGTTGGGCAGCGGGTCGAGCAGGAAGTCGTCCAGCTCCATGGCGTGGAAGCGCACGGAGACCGGCTCGGCGTGGGCGTCCAGGAACTCCCGCTTGGTCATGCCGCCGACCAGCACCGAGGCCAGTTCGGCCGCGGGAAGGGTCTCGAAGGCGGCCCGCAGATGGTCGGCGGCCAGCGGACCGTACTCCTTCTCGTCGAAGACCCGGTCCAGGACGAGTGCCCGCGCGGCCGGGATCTCCAGCGTCTCGGTGAGCAGATCGCCGAAGAGGTGCACGGTGACGCCCCGGTCGCGCAGCACGTCCGCGAAACCATCGTGCTCGGCACGTGCCCGGCGCACCCAGAGCACGTCGTCGAAGAGCAGCGCGTCCTTGTTGCTCGGCGTGAGCCTTTTGAGCTCGAGGTCGGGCCGGTGCAGGATGACGCGGCGCAGTCGCCCGGCCTCGGAGTCGACGTGGTAGGTCATGCCTCCATCCTGACCACTCGAGCGCCTGTTCACCCCCCTGTTGCACAGACTCGTCGGCGGCCCGGGTCACCCCGGCGGACTCAGCCGCCGCTCGGGTCACCCGGGGGACTCACCGGCCGCCCGGTCACCCGGCGAGCCGGGCCGGCACCAGTTCGGGCCGGGCCAGCATGCGCCGGGCGGCCGCCCCCGGCTCCAGCGCGGCCCGGGCGACGATCCATCCGGCGAGCAGATGCGGGTCGCCGGGCTCCCGGGCCAGCTCCTTGGCGTAGCCCTCGAGGGCGGCGGCCGGGTCGCCCGCGGCGAGGTGTTCGTCGGGGGTGCGCGGATGCTCGGGCGCGGTGGCGAAGGCGTGGGTGCGGTGGTCGGGCCAGGGGGCGCGGTCGGGTCGCAGCGGCGGAGTGCCGGGCGGTGTGTCACCGGTGAGGGGAGCGCCCTGCCTCCCGGCCGGGCGGGCCACGTTGCGCAGGCGCCACTCGGTGCGGTGCAGGGCGGCGGCGGTGCGGGCCCGGGTGAGGGCGGCGGGGTCGACGGGCTCGCGCAGCCAGCCGTCGAGGGTGCGGGCGAGGCCGGTGACCAGGGCGTGCCCGGCGGGGGTGAGCCGGCCGCTGGTGAGCAGGGTGCGCACCACCAGCCGGCTCTGGGTGCGGCGCAGCGCGAAGTGGTAGGCGGCCGTCCCGGCGTGCTCGGGCTCGGCCAGGCGGTCGCGCCAGAATCCGGCGACGCCGGTGAAGGCGTAGGCGCCGTGCAGCAGGCCGGTGAGATGGCGCGGGTCGTGGCGCCAGGGGGCGTAGTAGTGCTCGGCCCGGTCGTCGTCGAGGAGCGGGAAGAGGTGGATCAGGGCGGCGAGCTTGCTGTGCTGGAACTCGTGGACCAGCGCCTCGGCGAGCGCGGTCGCCGAGGCGGGGCGGGCGATGACCATGGCGCCGTAGGAGTCACCGCTGGAGGCGGACACCCGGACGTCGGGCGGCGGCTCGGGCAGCAGGCTGGTCCGCTCCCAGGGCACGATGGTCCGGATCACGGCGGGGTCGAGCCGTCCGGGCGGGCCCGCGTCGCCCGCCGCGGCGAGGATGCCGGCGGCCTCGTCGAACAGCCGCTGCCAGGCCCCGGCCTCCTCGGCGTCCAGCCGGGCGGGCGGTACGGGGCCGTCGAGGTCGCGGTAGGGGTCCAGGTCCTCCAGCGGGACGGCGGTGTCTCCGGCGGGCGTGGTGAGCGTGCGCAGGGGCAGCCAGTGCAGCGTCTCGGCGCGGGCGGCGTCGCCGACGGGCACCGGTCGCGGGCGGCATCTCAGGGAGGCCGGCCGTCCGGCCCGGTCGGGGCCGGTGAGCGTCAGTTCTCCGGCGCGGGTCCTGGCCCGGCCCGCCGTCAGTCCCCCGGCGCCCTCCGGGAGGCACGCCGTGCCAAGCCCCGGCAGGGACAGGGCGCCGTCGACCAGCGGCACGAGCAGGTCGGTGTCGGTGCCGGCGTGCAGGGCCGCGGCGACGGTGAGCGCGTTGAGCCGTCCCGCCTCGGCCCACAGCGGCGGTCCGGTCGCGGTGCCGTGCACCCGGCGCAGCAGATGGGCGATCCAGCCGCCCGTGGTCGGCGCGAGCAGCAGCCGGTCGACCGGTCCGGGCGCGTGCTCGGCCGCTTCCTTCAGCAGCCGCCAGGCCTCGGCGGCCGGGGTGAGCGGGGTGGGCAGGTCCGCCAGGTGGTCCAGGACGGTGCGCAGCAGCAGCAACCGGCGGGCGCGCTCGGCCCGTTCGAGGAAGGCCAGGGCCTCGGGGGAGCCGCCGCCGGCGGCCAGTTCCGCGAACAGGTGCTCGGGCATGCGGAACGGGGTGGGGCGCTGCTCGGCGGTCGTCACCGGTGACCTCCGGTCGGTGGGCGGGCATGCGAAAGCGCTGCGGGGCGCTTTCCCGCAGCGGCGAGGTGCTACTCGGCGCGGCCCGTCTCGCCCCCGCCCTTCATGCCGCCCCGGGATCGCAGGACTTCGGTGAGAAGGCGGGTACCGGGCCGGAGCGGAGCGAGTCGGTCCACGGCGGTCAGGGGCAGAGCCGCGAGGTCCGCCAGGTCCGACTCCACGACGGCAGCCCCGGCCGCGGTGCCGGGCTCTCGGGCGGCGGCAACGGCGTTGCGCTGAGCGGGCGGCTGATGCAAGGTGCGTCCCCCTTCTCGCACGGTGGCACGCGATGCCCCGTGTCCCTATCCATCATGGCCACTGATGCCCGCATCGAAAACCATACGATCACGCCACCCGATCATCATGCATCGTGCGTATGTCCGGATGAGGCTCCCAACTCCCTTGACATGAAGTTCAATTCGCGCTCCGCTCGGCAACGGGCGGGCGGCGGCGGCCGCTTCGGCGTACGCCCTCGCGAAGCCTCCGGCTCCGGCCCGACGGGACTGGTGAGACCGCAGTGACCCGCGGGCCGGCCACGCTGTGACGGGGCGGGCCAGTGGTGCCGCGGGGACGGGGTGCGGGACCACTGGCCCGGCGCGCTTCGGCACGGGGCGCCATCAGCGGCGATACGGGCGGTGCGGCGGGCATCCGGGCGGGCGGAGGGCGGGTGCGGCCCGGACGGCCCGGCCTGCCGGAGGCCGGTCTTCCGGTGCCCTGGCGCCGGACCGGCCCGAGGCCGGGGTACGGCAGAGCACGACCCGCTCCTGTGAGAGGCGCGAGGCGTGCCCATACGGCCGGAAACCATCCCTCCGCATCGGGACGGCCGCCCCGCGCCGGATGCGTACGCAAACCGGCGGGGCGTCCGGAGGACGTACCGAAGGGGCGCATGAGGAGCGCATGACGGCACGCGCGGTCGCCCGCACCGCCGGACGAGGCACGAGGGGCGCACGCTCCGCCCGCCCGTGTCGCCACCGCGTCCGCCCCCGGCGGCCGGACGGCGGACGCCCGCCCCCCGAACGGCGCACCGCTCCCTGCGCCGTCGGCGATCACCGGCGCTTGCTTCCGGTGATCCACCACCCGGGCGTGTACGACTGCCGATGCGCCGTCAGCCGGCCGGTACGGTGCGACGGCTGTGCATCACTCACCCCGGGTGGCGGCGACCGGCCGCCGGACCGGACCGTGCTGGAAGAGAGCTGGAAGAGAGGGGGACACATGAGCCCTGACGCGCTGATCACCCACCTCGTGGGGGCCTCGGCACTGATCCTCGTGGCCGCGCACGCAGCGGGATGGGCCGCCCGGCGCCTGGGCCAGCCGTACATCGCCGGCCAGCTGGTAGCGGGCATGGCGCTCGGTCCCTCGCTGCTCGGCGGCGTGGCGCCCGGCGTGTACGCGCGGCTTTTCCCCGCGGAGATCGACACGGCGCTGACCGGGTTCGCCCAGTTCGCCCTGGTGGTCTTCCTGTTCGCGGTGGGCTACGAGCTCGACCTGAAGGTGCTGGGCGACCGGGCGCGGACGACGGTGACGGTGGCGCTCGCCTCGTTCGTCGTGCCCATGGCTGCGGGCACCGGCGGGGCGCTGCTGTTCCGCGAGCAGCTCAGCGGGCTCGGCATGCCGCGCGACCCCTCCCCCGCCGTGCTGGTGTTCGCGGGGCTCGCCCTGTCGATAACGGCGGTGCCGGTGCTGACCGCGATCGTGCGGGAGAACGGCCTCGCCCCCACGGTGCCCGGCGTGGTCGCCGTCTCGGCGGCGGGACTCCTCGACGTGGTGTGCTGGACGGTCCTGGCCGGGACGATGCTGGACAGCGGCGACGGCCACGCCCTCACCTGGCCCTGGCGCCTGCTGCTCGCCGCCGGATTCGTGCTCCTGATGCTCCTCGCGGCCCGGCCGCTGCTGCGCCGGCTGCTGTGGCGCGCCGGGACCTCTCCCGCGCTGCGGCCGGCGCTGCTCATCGGTTTCGCCCTCGCCTCGGCCGGGGTGTCGCACGCCGTGGGCCTGCATGTGATCTTCGGTGCGCTGCTGGCGGGAGTGGTCACCCCCCGGGAGCCGGACGGCACCCTGGACCCGGATCTGCTGCGGCCGCTGAACGACGTCGGCTCGCTGCTGCTGCCGTTCTTCTTCGTGGTCTCCGGCCGTGCCGTCACGCTGAACACCATGGGCACCGCGGGCTGGACCGCCCTGCTTGCCGTGACGGTCCTGGCGGTGCTCACCAAGGTCGGCAGCGGCACGTGGGCCGCCCGGCTGGGCGGTCTCGGCCGCCAGGACGCCCGCACCGTGGGCGTCCTGCTGAGCGCCCGCGGCCTCACCGAGCTGATCGCCCTCGACGCCGGCCTGCGCGCCGGCCTGCTCAGTCCCGACCTGTACACCGTCCTGGTCTTCATGGCCCTGGCCACCACCCTGCTGACCCAGCCGCTGCTGCGCCTGACCCGCCCTCAAGGCGGAGGGGAGCGCACCCGCCCGCCGTACGACGCGGGCCCGGCCGCGCGCCCGACGCCCGCAGGACAGGACGGCACCCGTGCGGCCCCGGTCGCCGACCTGAGCTGAGAGAGACACCCAGCTGAGAGAGACACCCGGAGACATCTGACACGACGACGGGCGGGCGGCACCGAGTGCCGCCCGCCCGTCGTCGTCGCTGCCCGACGCCCTACAGCGGCATCGGCGCCATGTCGACGTCGATCCGGCGGCGGTGACGGGCCGCCACCAGCCACGGGTGGTCGGGCCGGACCACCCGGGTGAAGCCCTCCACCGCCGTGCGCTGCGCCTCGTCCGCCTCTTCGCCCCGGCCGAGCCCCCGCAGATCCAGCGAGAGGTTCGCCCGGCAGGCGAAGGTCAGCGGGTGCTCCTCCCCGGCGATCTCCTCCAGCCGCGGCAGATTGGCCGAGTCGATCTCGTGCGCCCGGTCGAAGTCCAGCTGCGCGTACGCCGTGCTGGCCTGGCCGAGGGCCACGGTGAGCGTGGTCACGTGCTCGGCCCCCAGGGTGGCGCTCAGCCGGCCCGCCACCTCCTCCTCGATGTCGTGGGCCTGGTCCAGCCGGCCCTTGGCCCGCAGGGTGGACGCCACGTTCGCCTGCGCCATCAGTGTGTACGCGTGGTCGTCGCCGAACAGGGTGGCGTAGCGCCGGGCCGTGTCCTCGCCCTGCTCCAGCGACCGGTCCAGATCCCCGGCGAGCCGGCGGTCCACGGAGAGGTTCAGCGCCGACGCCAGCGAGTCGGCGTGCAGCGGGCCGTAGCGGGACAGGAAGCGCCGCAGGGTCTCCTCGGAGAGCTTCACCGCCTCGTCCAGCGCACCGTCGCGGCGCAGGCAGACGGCGAGGTTGCGGGCCACGCGCAGGGTGAGCGGGTGCTCCTCGCCCATGGCGGTCCGGGCGCGCCGGTGGACGTCCTCCTGGAAGTCGCGGGCGCCCGGGTAGTCACCGCTCTCCCGCATGTCGATGGAGAGGCCGTTGAGCGTGTTGAGGGTGAAGAAGCTGGCCGGGCCGTACATCAGCTCCCGCAGCCGGGCGTTCTCCTGGTCCAGCTCCAGCGCCTCGCGGAACTGTCCGCACAGCCGCAGGTCGACGGCCCAGCTGTGGGTGGCGCGCAGCGTCATCGGGTCGTCCGGGCCCATCAGCGAGCGGGCCAGTTCCGTGGCCTCCTTGCCCAGGTCCCGCGCCTCGGCGAAGCGGCCCTGGTAACGGCGGGCGTCGGCCATCTCGCACAGCGAGTCGATGAGGTCCTCGGCGTCGACGTCGTCGCTGCGCCGGCAGACCTCCAGGGCCTTCTCGGTCAGCGGGATGGCCTCCGCGATCTGACCGACCTGACGCAGCGTGAAGGCCAGGCTCTTGGCGATACGGATGACGTGGATGTCCTCCTCGCCGGAGGCGGCGAGCCACGCGTTGTACGCCTGCCGGGCGAGGTCCACGGCGCCCTCGTGGTCGCCCCAGTAGTACAGGAACAGGGCGGTGTCGTAGACCAGTTCGCGCACATAGGTGTCGGTGCTGGTCACCGCCTGGGAGGCCAGGATGTGCGGCAGCAGCATCTGGTAGGAGCGCCATTCCAGCGACGAGGCGTAGTTGCCGGGCTTGGCCGCCGACAGCAGCTGGTGGGCGGCGTCGCGCATGCGCTCGTGCTGCTCGCGGTCGAGTTTGGCGAGGAGCACCGTCTGCAGCAGACGGTGCATCTGCAGGGTGTCGGACCTGGGGTCGACCTTCACCAGGGAGAACTGGCTCAGGTCGCGCACCGCGCGGTTCAGCTTGATGGACTCGCGCAGCAGCGGGTCGACCTCGGGCGTGATGTTGACCCCGCGGCTGCCGCGCAGCATGGACCGCGGGATGGGCTCGGGCGCCATACTGGCGCAGATGTCGAGCAGCTGCCGGGCACCGGGGTTCCTCTCCTTGATGCGCTCCAGGGAGATGTCCCAGGCGGCGGCGACGGAGACCGGGTAGTCGGGGGCCGGGTCGAGCTCCAGGATCTCCGGGCTGCGCTGGGCGAGCAGGTCGAGGTACTCGTCGACCAGCATGCCGGTGACGGCCCGCCAGGCGCCCGCCTGCTCGATGGCCAGCGGCAGGTCGCCGAGGGCCTCGGCGAGCCGGTCGGCGTCCTCGGTGGTCAGGTCGGGCGAGCGCTTCTGCAGCAGCTCGATGGACTCCTCCCGGTCGAAGACGTTCACCGGCAGCGGGGTGGCGACGCGTTCCCAGGCCCGGTTGCGGGAGGTGACGATGACCTTGCCGGGTCCGTTGGCCGGGAAGTAGCGGCGCACCGTGTCGATTTCCTCGGCGTTGTCGAAGACCAGCAGCCAGTTGCGGTACGGGCTGCCGGAACGCAGGGCCTCCAGTACGGCGGGCACGGCGGCGTTGGCGGCGGGGGCGCCGCCCGCGGAGTCGTGGCCCGCGGGGGCCACGCCGAGCGCGTCGGCGAGGTGGGCCAGCGCGGCCAGGATGAGGCTCTCCCGCTCGGCGGGGATCCAGCAGATGACGCTGTACTCGTGCTGGTGGGTGTAGATGTACTCGAGGGCGAGCTGGGACTTGCCGACGCCGCCGAGCCCGTGCAGGGCGTGCGGCAGGACGGCCGCCGTGTCCTGCGCGCCGAGCTGCTCCTCCACGGCCCGCAGCAGTGCCTGCCGGCCGACGAACGACGTGTTCCGCAGCGGAACGTTCACCAGAAGGGCCGGCGTTGCGGTCGTGGTGCTCTGCATGAGCTGCTCAGCCTCCGGGGCTTCGGGGTGGGTCTCGGTCACCGGGGTCGGCAAGGGATCTCCAGAGGAGTCGGGGTGGTCGGACGCTGGATGACTCCCTGCCTGATCGTCTCGGGAGTCGCCGCCATCTGGGTTGTTCGTCCCTTGGTGGGCGCTGGGCTCCACCCGTTCGGCCCCGTCGGGCATGCGCCTCAAGGGGTCGGGATGGATGCGGTTCGCACGTTCGGAGTAGGGCCCGGACAGGGCGCGCATCACGGCGAGTTCGCTGCGCACCCAGCCGGCCTCGGCGGGGTCGGGCAGCGTGGTGCCGACCGGGTCGCGCAGGGCGGCGCGCAGCGCCATGCCCCGCTCGCCGGCGGCCGGCAGGTCGCCCACCACGCTGACGGTGCGGGCGAGCTGGGTGCGGGTGGTGGCGGCGAGCAGCGCCTCGCGCACCCCGTCCGCGAACTCGGGGCGTCCTTGGCCCGCGCCGTCCCAGTCGATGAGCCCGCCCATGAGGATCTCGGCGACATGGTCCGGCCCGGTGTCGGGCATGAGCCTGCGCCGCAGCTGCTCGACCAGCTCGAACTCGAAGGGGACGGCGGCCAGTTGGGTGGCCAGGCGGCGGGCCTTCGGGGTGGCGAGGGTGAAGAAGCGGCGCACGGCCGCGGCGGCGGCGCGCGGGAAGCGCGGGGCGCGCAGTCCGGGGGCGGGGGCGCCCTTGGTGAGGGTGCCGGCGAGGACGACGGGCAGCGAGCGGCGCACTCCGCGGTCGCCGGTGACGAGGTCGGCCCAGGCGGCGATCGAGGCGGGCTTGAGGGAGAGCACCGGGACGGGCAGCGAGTCGTCGCCGGCCTCGGGCAGGGGGCGCATGGGGTCGGGGCCGCCGGGCGGCGCCCAGTGTCCGAGGGCGTCGTTGGCCGCGCCGAATCCGCCCGCCTCCAGGACCGCCGGGTGGGGGTAGAGGGAGCTGCGGTGGCGCAGATGGGGCGGGAGCAGATGGACCAGGGCGGTGGGGCCGGCGTGCGCGAGTCGGCCGAGGAGAGTGTCGGCGGCGGGGGCGGCCCAGCCGTGGCCGAGTCCGTCGGTGACGACGAGGAAGACCCGTCCGCCGCGGCCGTCGATCAGCTCGGCCGGGTCGGCGACGGCGCCGCCGCTGGTCCAGTGCAGCGTGGGCGAGCCGCTGCGCGGGACGACGACCCGGACGGTGCGCACACTGCGGAAGGCGCCGCTGTGCTCGGCGGCCTCGGCGAGCCGGGCCACCGTCTCCTCCCAGATCCGCATGGTGGGCGCGTCGTCGGCGAGCAGCACCAGGTCGAAGGCGGTGGTGCGGGCGGGCCGCAGGAACGGCAGCCACAGCCCGTCGGCGACGCCCTGTTCGGCGGTGGCCTCCTCGTCGAGCTCGTGGGCGTCGCGGGAGGACACGCGGCGCTGCAGCTGGTGCAGGGCGCGGGCCAGCTGGGCGGTGCGGCGTCCGGGGCCGTGCTGCGGCTGGTTGGCGTCGTCGGCCAGCAGCGGCGGGGCGAGATGCAGGGTGACGGAGCCCTCGGGGTCGGGTAACAGGCCACCGCCGGGGCGCTCGGGGGCGGGGCCCGGCAGTCCGTCCAGGGGGTCGGGCACGGGACGGCGGGGACCGTCGAAGGGGTCGTCGGACCGCCGCCCGTCGCGTTCGGTGGCCGTGGCGGCCGGGGCGGGTGCGGTCGGGTCGGTGAGGGCCGGGGAGCTTGCCGCCTCTCCGACCGTCGGCGCGGGGTCCTGCGGACGGGACGTGTGCCCGGCTTCCTCAGCGCTGGGCTGGGCTTCCCCGGTGCCGGCGCGCTCGGCTTCTCCGGTGTTCGCGGGCTCGGCTTTCCCGGTGCTGCCGGGGCGCGCGGCGGCGGGGCCTTCGTCCTGGCGCCGCCCGGCTCCCGGCCCGTTCGCGGCGGGGCCGCCGTGGCGGTCCCAGTACGCGGCGAGCCACACCGCGTCGGCGACCTCCTGCCAGCGCGGCGCCTCGTCCTGGGCGGCGGCCGTGTGCGGGGCAGGAGGAAGGAGGCTCTGGTACTCGCTCGCGTACCCGTCGGGTTCGGGGAACGCCGAAGGAGGCGACGACCCCGACACTGGTCCGCCGCCGGATCCGGATGCGCGCTCCCTGGGAAAGCCGTTGTTCATTCAGCGGCCCTTCGCGAGGTCGCGGAGGAGCATTTCCACGAGCTTACGCCCGTTGCCGTCGACCTGGAAACCACCCAGGGTAGTGATCTGGACAGCGTTGAGTAGCTGATCCAGGGAGTGCGTGCCGCCCGCCTGGACCCGCTGGAGGAACAGGTCCACCAGCTCCTCGGTGCCCTCGGGGTGCTCCCCCAGATGCCGCTTCACCATGGCGAGCAGGCGCTCGCGGGTGGGTGTGCGCAGTTCGAGCGGCAGACAGCGCCTGCGGAAGGCGGCCGGAAACTCCCGTTCGCCGTTGCTGGTGATCACCACGACCGGGAACTCCCGGCACTCGACCCGCCCTTGGCGCACCTCGGCGCGGACCCCGGGGTCGCTGGTGTGGACGCTCGCGGTCTCGGCGGCGTCGCGGACCAGCTCCGGGACGTCATAGCTTCCGTTCTCCAGCACGTGCAACAAATCGTTAGGCAGGTCGATGTCGCTCTTGTCGAGCTCGTCGACAAGAAGCACCCGCGGACGATCGTAGGGCAGAAGAGCCGTGCCGAGTGGCCCGAGGGTGATGAAATCCCCGAGCAGCGGCGGAAGTTGACGTTCATTCAATACGACGGCGGGCTCGCGCTGCTCGGGCAGGCCCGCGGGGGCGGCAGCTCCCGGGCCGCCGCGCAGCCCGGCCTGCCAGGCGGCGATGGCCTGGGCTCGCCCCATGGCGTCGTGGTTGTACAGGCCGTCCTTCAGCGTCGTCCGGCTGACGATGTTCCACTCCAGGACCCGGCCGAGCCCCAGTTCCCGGGCGATCACATGGGCGAGGGTGGACTTGCCGACGCCGGGCGGGCCGGTGATCAGCAGCGGGCGGCGCAGCAGCAGCGCGGCGTTGACGACGTCGATCTCGTCGGAGCCGAGCTGCGGGGTGAGCTCGTCGGGGCCGATGCGGCGCAGCGCGGCCTCGGGGTCGTCGGGCGGCGGAGGCAGGGCCGGGCCGCCGCGGAAGCGGCGCCAGGGCGGGGCCGGGGGCAGGACCGGCGGGGTTTGCGGGGCCATGCCGGTGGCGTGGAAGACCCGCCAGCCGTCCGGGGCCGGGGCGGGGGACACGGTCGCCTGCTCCTCCTGCGCGGTCATGCCGGTGTCTCCTCGCTGGCGAGATCGCCGTCGTCGGTGTGGATGTCGACCAGTCGTGTGGGATCGTCCCAGAAGAAGGCGATATGACGTCCGAGCAGCTCCGGGCTCTGCTCCTCACCGACCGCCTTCCGGCGCAGCCGGTGGATCGCCATGGGGATCTGCGCGGCGAACGGGACGGAGGCGAACACCGCGGTGACCACCTCGCGCCGCTCCTCCTTGAAGACTCCCCGGCGGTCCCAGACGGCGAGCGCTATGCCCTCCGCGATCGCGGCCTTCAGCGCCTCCAGCGCGGGCGTGTCGTCGGGCGCGTCGAGCACCACGGCGGTATGCCCGGTGTCCTCGGCGAGGGCGGTCTGCCAGGCGTCCAGCCGGTGGGCGTCGGCGGCGGTCCAGCGGTGCACCGCCACGCCGTGCCGGCGCAGCCGCTGCCACCGCTCCTGCCACTGCCGCCGGACCAGCACGTCGTCGGTGCGCATCCGTTCCAGGCTGCGCAGATGGACCGCGTAGCGCAGGCCGAGCGGCAGCGCGCGTCCGTGGCCGACCTGGAAGGTCAGGCTCGCCACGTCGTGATTGAGCAGGTCGTAAGGGAGCACGAACTCCACGAAGGTGGGCTGGTCGGGGCCGGGCGGACGGGGTCCGGCCGGGGTGGTCCACAGGCGGGAGCCCTGCCGCAGCGCGCGTTCCACCGCCTGGCCGAGGCCGGGCAGGGTGGTGACGGTGGGCTCGCCGGGCTGGGGGTCCCAGTAGCCGGGGACGGTGTTGAGCCAGGTGCGCACCACGTACTCGCCGGAGCCGTCGCGGGCGGGCTCCACGGCGACGATCAGGCAGCAGGGGATGTCCGGGTCGGCCGTGGCCCTCGCCCGTTCGGTGCGCCGCTCGGCCACGGCGGCCGTCAGCCCGGCGCGCTGGGCCCAGCCGTCGACCCATTTGACCAGCGGGGCCCCCTGCCCGGGCGTGGACATCAGCTGGGCGGTGATGTCGAGGAGGATCACCGCGGGCGGCAGTCCGTCCGGCTGGGCGTTCCACTCCAGGACGTGCGCGAACAGCTGGTCGGGGGTGAGGCCGTCGGGCAGATGGAGGCCGCCGAGCTCCGCGGCGAGCCGCTCCCGTAACCGGGCGGGGCGCACCTCCCGTTCGGCGTCGGCGAGCAGGGCGCGGGCCGAGCGGACGTCGTGCCCGGTCAGGGGGCCGGGCAGGGTGGCCGCCGGGGGCGGTGCGGCGGGGGCGATCAGCCGGCCCAGCTCGTCGGCCGGCGCGGTCCCCTCGTAGAGCTCGACCACTCTCACCAGTACGCGTTCGCCGCCCGGGACGTTCAGCGCGGCGCGCACCATGGCCACCGCGTCCTCACGGAGCCTCAGGCCGCGCACGTCGATGGTGCGGCCCAGCTGTTCGCCGAGCACGGTGGCGAACTGGGCGCGGCTCTGCGCGTCCGCCATGCAGACCAGATCGCACAGGGCGTCGGTGAGTCGTAACAGCAGTTCCAGACCTCGCGTGCGCGACGTCCCGCCCCCGGGTCCGCCGAGCCCCTCGCCGTTCTCCACCGACTGTCCCCCATGAGTCGGTTCGCCTGCCTGACCGACCTGCGAAGTTAGCACGGCAACTGACGGTTAACCAGGGACGGGTGAGGTCCCGGGGCGGGAAGTCCGGCCGAAGTCCCCCACGCGGGCGACTCGGCCGGAATCATGCGCCTCTTGTACTACAACCGCGGGTCGACGGGCTCGGACTCCAGTGCGAGCACACCGAACACCGCTTCGTGCACCCGCCACAGCGGCTCGCCCTCGGCGAGGCGGTCCAGCGCCTCCAGGCCGAGCGCGTACTCGCGGATCGCCAGCGACCGCTTGTGGTTCAGGAAGCGGCCGCGCAGCCGCGCGAGGTTCTCCGGGCGGGTGTACTCGGGGCCGTAGATGATCCGCAGGTACTCGCGGCCGCGGCACTTGATGCCGGGCTGCACCAGCCGGCCCTCCGTGTTGCGCACCAGCGCGCCGACCGGCTTGACGACCATGCCCTCGCCGCCGCGCCCGGTGATCTCCAGCCACCAGTCGGTGCCGGCCCGCACCGACTCCGGGTCCCCGGTGTCGACATACAGCCGGCGGGTGGTCTGGAGCAGCCCGGAGTTGTCGTGCTCGACCAGCCGGTCGATCAGCGCGAGCTGCTCGTCGTGCGGCAGCGCGGCCAGGCTGCGGCCCTGGACGGCGAGCAGCTGGAACGGGGCGAGCCGCACCCCGTCCAGGCCTTCGGTGGTCCAGCAGTAGCGGCGGTAGGCCTCGGTGAACGCGGAGGCGGCCCCGGCCCGCTCCCGCTGACGGCCCAGCAGCTCCCCGACGTCCACGCCCCTGGCCGCTGCCGCCTCCAGAGCGGCCAGCGCGGGCGGGAGGGCGCGCCGGACGCGGCGCCCACGGCCGCGTACTGGGAGCGCAGCAGGCCGCTCGCCTTCAGCGACCACGGCATCAGCTCGGCGTCCAGCAGCAGCCAGTCGGTGCCGAGTTCCTCCCACAGGCCCGCCTCGGTGACGGCGGCGCGCAGCCGGCCGAGGATCTCCTCGGTGACGGCCGGGTCGTCGAAGAACGGGCGGCCGGTGCGCGTGTAGAGCGAACCGGTCACGCCGTCCGCCCCGAACCGCTCACGGGCGGTCTCCGCGTCCCGGCACACCAGGGCCACCGCGCGCGAGCCCATGTGCTTCTCCTCGCACACCACCCGCTCCACCCCGTCCGCCGCGTACTGGGCGAACGCCTCAGGGCGACGGCGAGCAGCGAGGAGGCCGCGTACGGGCGGTCGTTCACGAACTTCCGGCCATGATCGCCTGACCTGCGCATACGCCAGAATTGGCGCTCTGACCTGCGGTAATCACTTTCGGTGATTGCCGCAGGTTTTCATGTTTTTCTGGGGCCATGTGCCCTCGCTGTGCCCTCCCCCTGCCCGGGACGCGGGTCGCTCGGTGTCGGGGCGGCGTGGGGCGGGAACGTTCATCTGAGGCCGGGCGCCGGGCGTGCCCCTGCCTTGGGTCTGTTCCGTTCGCCCCGGGCGCCCGGGTGTCGGGACCTACCATCGGAGTACAGCAGCCTGCAAACGCACTGGGGTGATCGTGAGCAACTGGGCCGACCTTACGAACGGGCAGCGCATCAAGCACCTCCGGGGCTCCGATCTGACACAGCAGGGACTCGCGGATGCCGCGGGGGTTTCCCTCGCCCTGGTGCAGAAAGCCGAGCAGGACCGCGGAGAGTTGTCGGTGGGTTCGCTGCTCAAATTCGCCCACGCGCTGAACACGGACGTATCCGTGATCCTGGGCCAGCAGGCACCGCGCCGGGGCATGGACCAGAGCGACCGCGCCGCCCTGCGGCAACTGTCCGACGCCGTGCACGAGAGCGCCCTCGGTGAGTGGGAGGGCATCGAGGACCCGAGCACCCTCGAGGACCTGAGCGAGGCTCGGGACCGTGCGTGGGACGCCTACTGGGCGAGCGACACGGCGAAGGTCAGTAGCTACGCCTCCAAGGTGCTCATGGAAGGACAGGTTCGGTACGCGAGCGCTACCGGCAGCGAGCGCGAGCAGTTGGGATCGATCCTGGCGAGTACCTACCGCGTAGCCGCGTCCTGCTCGAACGGATTCGGGCAACGCGACCTTGCGTTGAGCGCGCTCACGTCGGCGAAGCACCTCGCGCGGGAAGTCGATGACCCCGTGATGACGGCGCTGCTGGAATCCACGCTGTCGTGGATCTACCTGCGCGGCGCCAAGCTGCCGCGCGCCGTCGCCGTGGCCGAGCGGGCGGCACTGGCAATCGAGCCGTCGTTCAGCAACGGGTCACGCCCGCAATTGCTCGCGTACGGGCGACTGATGATCTCCGCAGCCGTGGCAGCATCGCGGCGGGAGGACGAGAGCGCGGCCGACGACTACATCTCACAGGCGCACGCCGCAGCGGCGCGGCTCGGCCGAGACGAGAAGTTGTACGGGACCAGCTTCGGCCCAACGGCGGCGAAGACCGAGGCGGTTGGAATCCACGTCGCCCTGAAGAACTACGGGCGCGCGCTGAAGCTCGCCAGTCACCCCGACATGAAGAAGCTGCCCAAGTCCATGTCGAAGGTTGCCCGCAACCGCTACAAGCTCGACGTCGCCCTCGCGCAGTGCGCGGCCGGCCTTTACGACCAGGCCGGAGACACGCTGATCGAGGTGGCGCTCGATGCTCCGGAGTGGGTCAAGCATCAGGCGTTGCCGGGCGTCATCGGCAAGCGCCTTGCGAAGGTGTCCACGGCGCGCGTGCGCAACATCAGCGAACTCATCGGCATGCCCTTGATCGCGTGAGTCCTACGGAGCGTAGGAGCGCGGGCCCGCCAACCACGCCCGGTCGTACGCCTCATCACTTCACCGTCGGTGATCGAGTGGGCACGATTGATGCATGGTCAGCGTCGAGAGCGGACAGAGGCAGGGGCGGGTGAAAATCCGCCGGACCGATGGTGAGCTGAGACGACGGCAGGCACTCGCGGACGCGGCAGCGGGCGTCAGGCCGGGCGAGGCCGACGTGCCGGCCGAGGCGGCGAAAGTCGAGCGGTTCCGCTGCGTGATCTACCTGTGCGGCGCCCCCAACGCGGACATCACGGCGCCCCGCCAGGAGTGCACCGAGTACGCCGAGGCGTTCGGGTGGGAGATCACGGGCGTGATCGAGGAACGCGCGGGGCTCCTGTCGCCGCACGGGCGTGACGGGCTGGGCCGGGCCGTCGAGCACATCAAGAGCGGCGAGGCCGGGGCAGTGCTCACGGCATGGCGCTCGATGATCTCGTCCGTGCCGCAGGAGTACGACGAGGTGGCGCGCGAGATCGAGAAGGCCGGCGGCTTCCTGCACGTCAAGGACTCGGCGTACAGCGAGCGAGGGGTCGCGCGGTGACTCGTCGCAGGTTCCGCTACGTCCCGTTCACCATTGAGCAGGACCAAACGGCAGAACCGGAGTACGCGGCACGGTGCGTGTCCGGCGACGAGACCGAGTGTGGAGCGGAGTCCGGCACGCACAGCGGCCCGGGGCCTGTCGAGGAGTGGCAGCGCAGGCACACGCAGGAGACCGGACACCGACGCTATCGCCGGACTTTCGGCGACTACGCCGTGATGCGGCCCCCGGCACAACTCGCCGAACTCGTGCGGACGGACGGGGGCACGGCGTGACCTTCGCCCCGGCCATTGCGCGCCCGTGGCGTGATGCCTGGCCGCTCGTCGCGCAGACGGACGACGGGAACCAGTGGGTGACCGGGGCCTGTTGGCTGTACTGCCGACGGGAGGGCGTACGCGTCCTGTGGGTCGGTTCGGTGACGACGCCGGGCGCAACGGGTGACTTATACGCGTGCGGCCCATGCATCGCGGAGCTTGACCACATAGTGCGTGTCCAGTCGCACGACCGGGACCGGAACGCGGACCGCGCCGCACAGTCCGCCACGCTCACCGGGCCCGCACATGGTGAAGATCGAAGATCGCACGGACCCCAGGAAGCCCCGGACCCGTACCGCGCGGCTCCTGTTCCTGAACCAGCACCGCGAAGTAGTGCGCCGCGGCGCTTGGTCTCAGGTGTGGGGGAGGACCCGCAGGCGTGCCGCTGACGCGCTCGCCGAGGCGTACGACACCGCGCACGCGGCATGGGTTCGCAGTGGCAAGCCCGAAGGCCGTGAACCGGCTCGCGTCACCATTCCCGACGGCGCCAGCCCGCACGACCTACGGCACTTCTACGCGTCGCTCCTCATCAAGCACGGGGAGAACGTCAAGACCGTTCAGAAGCGACTCGGGCACACCAAGCCGTCGATCACGCTCGACACCTACACCCACCTGTGGCCCGACGAGGAGGACACAACGAGGGCAGCGGTCGAGGCCGTTCTCGGCGATGTGCCCCCGTTGTGCCCTGCGAAGTCTGCCTAGCTCCGTCTGCGCAGGTCAGAGCCGTTCATCAGCGGTAGTTGACGTACTGCGCGAGCGCGGCGTCGGGTGCGCCGCCGCGGCCCTTGCCCTTGCCGCGCCGGACCAGTGCCACCGGGTCCACCTCCAGCAGCAGCGCCGCTATGCAGCGCTCGGCGTCCGCCTCCGGGTAGAGGACGTGCGCCGTGCCGTAGGAGGTCGAGCGCGACTGCGCCTTCTCGGGGTGCTTGTGCAGCAGGAAGCCGAGATCGGTCGCGGGGCGCTCGGGGCCGCCGGTGGTACTGATCGAAAGGAACACGGTGGTTACACCTCGAAACACCTTCTGAACTGCTGAGACACGCGGGGATCCAACGCGTCCGATCACCGTACCGGCCCGGTGGCCGGGTCTCTTCGGGATTTTTCGCTGCTTCTCCGGTGCTTCCTCGGTGCTCTTCGGTGCTTCTTCGGTGGTTCGAGGGCGCCGGCGGCGCCGGGCTCGCCCCGGGAACCGGGGCTGGAGGGCTGCTACGACAGCTGGGACTGGACCTCGGAGGCGATCAGTTCCAGGTGGCCGAGGTCGGTGAGGTCGAGCACCTGGAGGTAGATCCGGCGGGAGCCGGCCTCCTGGTAGCGGCCGATCTTCTCGACGACCTCGGCCGGGGTGCCCGCCAGTCCGTTGGCCCGCAGCTCGCCGACCTCGCGGCCGATGGCGGCGGCCCGCCGGGCGAGTTGGTGCTCGTCCTTGCCGACGCAGACCACCAGGAGGTTGGAGCAGAGGATCTCGTCCGGGTTCCGGCCCTCCTTCTGCGCGGCTTCCCGCACCCGGCCGAACTGGGTCGCGCTGTCCTCGGGCGAGAAGAAGGAGAGGTTGTACTCGTCGGCGTACCGGGCGGCGATCCGCGGGGTGCGGCGGGGTCCCTTGCCGCCGACGAGAATCGGGAGCTTGGCCTGGGCGGGCTTGGGGAGCGCGGGGCAGCCGGTGAGGTCGTAGTAGGTGCCGTGGAAGTCGTAGGTGCTGCCGGTCTCGGTGGCCCACAGCCCGGTGATGATCTCCAGCTGCTCCTCGAGACGGGCGAGCCTCTCCTTGGGGAAGGGGATGCCGTACGCCTTGTGCTCCTCCTCGAACCAGCCCGCGCCCAGGCCGAGTTCGACCCGGCCGCCGGACATCTGGTCGACCTGCGCGACCTGGACGGCGAGGACTCCGGGGAGGCGGAAGGTCGCGGCGGTCATCAGGGTGCCGAGCCGGATGCGGCGGGTCTCCCTGGCGAGTCCGGCCAGCGTGATCCAGGCGTCGGTGGGGCCGGGCAGGCCGTCGGCGGAGCCCATTTTCAGGTAGTGGTCGGAGCGGAAGAAGCCGTCGAATCCGAGGTCCTCGGTGGCCTTGGCGACGGTCAGGAGCGTGTCGTAGCTGGCGCCCTGCTGGGGCTCGGTGAAGATGCGCAGATCCATGCAACCATCCTGCACGGTCGGCCGATTGATCGGTCGATTGATATGACCGCCCCAGTGACCGACGCGCGAGGAAGATCGTTGCCCGCTCGGAGCCGGAACGCCCGGCACCCGCACCGGTCGGGGAACGCCCGGTGCGTCACCGTGCCGGCCCGGAAACGGGGCCGGGGCCGAGGAGGCCGACGTGTTGGAAGAGACCGCACCGCTGCAGGACGGCGGTCCGTTGCAGGACGGCAGCTCGCCGCAGCCGAAGGGGCTGCTTCAGCAGATGGAGGAGCTGATGGCCGCGCTGAACGCGGACTTGTCGGCCCTGAACGCGGATCTGCGGACGGCGGCTGTGGGCCGTCGGGGCGGCGCGGAGGAGGAGGGGGCGGGCCGGTGAGCTGAGGGGGACTTTGGAGAGGGCGCAGTCTTCTGGAGGGGGCCCGGTCCATGTGAGTGGTTGTCGGCGGGCCCCCCGGCCAAGGGAGAGTGTCAGCCCGCCTCCCGCTCCGGTAAGGACTCGTCGCGGTCGGCGAGTTTGCGGAGCATCTCCAGGACGCGGTCGCGGGACTCGTCCGCGGCGTCGATGGCCTCCATGCACTGCCAGTAGGTCGCCTCGTCGTCCGCCGCGCAGGCGAGGCCGACAAGGGCCATGCCGACCTCGCCGAGCAGCCCGCCGAGGTCGGTCAGGGACTGGCGGGCGTCACCCAGCTCGGTGAGCTGCGCCGCCCGTAGCTCACCGGGGGCGATCACGGGGGTGTCCAGGACCCCGCAGCCACGGCCCGCCAGCTCGGTCAGCCCCAGTGCCTCGCCGCGCAGTTCGGGTGGGCCGGCGACGGCGAGGCGGCTGCCCACCGCCTGCGCGAGCGCCTGCGCCTGCCACACCTCGGTCAGCAACTCCGGAGCGCCGCCGCTCGCGGCCAGCGCTCTCCTGCTCGTCACGATGAGCCGCACAGCATCCATGCGCTGCCCCCGTCTGTCCGACGCGCTGCCCACGCGTCCACCCGAACTCCCTTGTCCACTACCCAGAGTGAGGTCACCTGAGACAAAAAGCCAGAGGAAGACGGAAATTAGCGGACAACAATTCGAACTCGACGACCGATTCGGCTACGGAGAGTACAAACGGAGCGTTCAACTCCCCACGCTCGGGGGCGCCTACGGCACGGGGAAGGCGACTACGGCGCGGGGAACCGGTGCTCGTTCCGTTCGATCTTCGCCGCCAGCGCGGCCAGCGGATCAACGCCGAGTACCTCGCACAGCTGGAGGAGGTACGCCAGCACATCGGCGATCTCGTCGGTGACGCGGTGCGCGGTGTCCGGATCGTCCATCACCCGGGCCGACTCCTCGGGCGTCGACCACTGGAAGATCTCGAGGAGTTCGGCGGCCTCCACGCTGAGCGCGGAGGCCAGGTTCTTGGGCGTGTGGTAGGGCTGCCAGCGCCGGGCGGCGGCGAACTCGGCGAGCCGCTGCTGGAGTTCGGCCAGGCCGGGCGCCGGGGTCCCGGCCGGGAGGCAGGTGGGTTCCGTGGGGTCCGTGGGATCGCGGTGATCAGTCACGGTCCAGGTGTACCACCGTCACACCGTCCACTCCCTCGGCCCAGGACGCGTCGCTCACCGCACCGACCAGCCGGATGTGCCCGCGGGCGCACATCCGCACCGCCAGCTCCAGCAGGGCGGCGCGCTGGGCGAGATCGAGGCCGCGGTCGAAGTTGTCCGCCAGCACGGTGAGGGTCTGCAGGGCGTCCGGGACCTCCACGGCCGTGTCGACCTCCAGCACGCCGGGGCCGGTGAGCAGCACCAGCGCGAGGGCGAGATGGCGCAGCTCGCCGTCGCCGAGCCGCTCGATGCCGGTGCGGATGCCGTTGCCGCGGTCGAGCAGGGCGCGGACACGTCCGTCTCCGCACGGCTCGGCGAGCAGATCGGCGACCGGACCTGCGCACCCCTCCCGCAGGGCGTCGACGAGCAGCCCGTGCCGCCGCCCGCACTCGACACGGGTACGGGCCAGTACGGCGGCGAGATTCTCGCAGCCGCCGAGGAGACGGCCGGTGCCGACGGGCACGGGCGCGCCCATGCGGTCGGGCCGGGGATCGCAGGCGAAGACGGAGCGCAGCGCCACCAGCATCTGCTCGGCGGCGGCCAGCACCCTGCGCTGCCCCGACGTCGTCCCGGCGACGCGCAGCGGCAGCAGCGCGGTGCCCAGCCGGTCGTCGGGCAGCAGTCCCCGGGTGACCTCCGCACCAGCCGTATGCCAGGCCGCCTGCACGACCCGGCGGCGCGGGTCGCGCAGCGCCGAGCCCAGCAGGACCAGCCGGTCGGCGGTGAGCCGCTCCCCCACGATCCGCAGCTCGGGCTCGGCCTGCACGGCGACCTCGAGCCGCACCGGCCCCTCCGGCCCGGCCGCCGCACACCCGATCCGGAACCCCCGCCGGCCCTGCGCATCGGGCCGCGCCCCCTCGGGCACCCAGGCCCCCGGCTCGCGGAACACCTCCCCCAGCTCGGCCCCGCCCGCGAGCCGCGCCAGCGCCTCGTACGCCCGCAGCGCACTGCTCTTCCCGCTCCCGCTGGGTCCGGCGAGCAGCGTCAGCGCCCCGAGCCGCACTTCGGTCCGCCGGTGCCGGGCGAACGCCGTCAGCACCAACTCGCTGACATACGGCCGCAGCGGCCGCGCCACGGGCGTCGCAGGAGCGGGAACCGAGGCACTGGCAGGAACCGGAGCTGCCGGATCCACGACCGGCCCGCCGGACGTGACGGACGCCCGACCGGAGCGCGGAACAGAAGGGGACGAAGACACGGTCATACGCGGGACGCTAGACCGCCGACCGCCGGGCGAACCGTTCCGCTGGTGCGCCCTTCCTACGAACGGGCGGGCGGCCCGCTCACCCGCTCGCGCCCCCTGCCACCGCGCACGCCCGCTCGACGCCCCCGACGGCCCTCACGCCCCCGGAACCTCGACCCCCTCCATCAGCCCGGTGACCTCCGTTCCGGCCGGCGTCAGCAGGAACACATTGCGGTCGACCCGGTGCATCCCGCTCGCCAGCCCGAAGACCACACCCGTGCTGAAATCCAGCACCCGCTTGGCGACCTCGGTCTCCGCACCGGTCAGATCGAGCAGGACCGGGACGCCGGCCATCAGCGTCTCGGCGACGTCGCGGGCGTCCGCGAACACATTCACACGCAGAACGACAAAGCGGCGCCGCGCCTCCGTCTCGACCTCCGGCACGGACCGGTGGTCGACCGCGGACGGCCAGGCGTCCCGGCCCCGCAGCGGAACGACCTGGGCGAGCCCCTCCCACTGCTCGTCGGTGACATCGTGCCTGTTCACCGGCATGCTCCGTCCTCGGTCGTCCTGAGTGTCTGCATCGGGCAATTCTTACGCATGGTCACCCGTTCGGCCCAACACCGACACGCTCCGCCAACGGGCAGGACCTCGTGACCGAAAGGTCCGGCGAAGCGTTGACCTCGCCCCGGCGATCGGCTTCGCTGACGGGCATGACGGACATCACGGGTGGAACGAACGACGCGAGTGAACCAAGAGAATCGGGTGAACCGGTCCTGGCCTTCGCCACGCAGGAGGACTGGGAGAAGTGGCTGGAGGAACACCACGCCGAGGCCACCGGGGTGTGGGTGAAGATGCCGCGGAAGGGCTCCGGGCTCACCGGCCTCGACTACGCCACCGCGCTGGAGTCGGCCCTGTGCTTCGGGTGGATCGACGGGCAGAAGAAGAAGCTGGACGAGACCCACTGGGTGCAGCGGTTCACTCCGCGCCGGCCGCGCAGCAAGTGGTCGCAGATCAATGTGAAGAAGGCGACCGCACTGATCGAGGCGGGCCGGATGCGGGAGGCGGGGCTCCGTGAGGTGGAGCGGGCCAAGGCGGACGGACGCTGGGAGGCGGCGTACGCGAGTCCGAGCAGGGCGACGATTCCCGACGACCTGCGGGCCGCCCTGGACGCGGCGCCGCAGTCGGCCCGCGACTTCTTCGACTCCCTGGACAGCCGCAACCGCTACGCCATCCTCTACCGCATCCAGGACGCCAAGCGCCCCGCGACCCGAGCGGCCCGCATCGAGAAGTTCGTGGCGATGCTGACGGCCGGGGAGAAGATCTATCCCTGATCGCGAGAAGGGTCGGGGGCCGGTGCACCCGTCCCCCGACCGGCCGAGCCGGTCCGGGCGGCCGAGCCTTCGTCCGGACCGGCTCCGCCGGTCAGCCCCCCGTCAGCCGATCAACCGATCGTCACAGGTCAGCCGGTGACGATCGCCTCGGCCGCGGCGATGCCGCAGACCCGGGCCGCGCCGTGGGTGGTGATGTGGAGGGCGCCGCGCGGGGCGGACTGGGGTACGCCCATCTCGACGACGACGGTGTCCGGAGCGGCGCCGAGGAGCGTGTCCAGTGCCGTGCGCATCCAGGCGTGGCGGTGTTCGTCGCGCACCACGGCGACGATCCGGCGGCCCGCGGCGGCCTTGAGGGCCTCGGCGCCGGCGTCGGGGCCGGAGAAGCGGCCCACCTCGGAGCCGGGGAGCCTTCGTTGCAGTTCCGCGCCGACTCCCCAAGGGGTCTCGTCGCCGACGGCGATGTTGGCGGCCGGGGTGAAGGTGGCCACGAACACCGGTGCGGTGACGGGGGCGCTGGGCCGGGTGCGGGTGACGGTGACGGCGCGGCGGGCGGCGGTGAGGCCGATGTCCGGGCGGGGCTCGATGGGCGGGGCGGACGAGCGGCGTGCCGCGGCGGTCCAGGCGGCCAAGGCGCGGACCCGGGCGGCGGCGTCGGCCAGCCGTTCTTCGGCCAGTTCGCCGGAGCGTACGGCGCCGACGAGGGCGTCGCGCAGGCTGAGCACCGTCTCCTCGTCGCACAGCCCGCCGCCCACGCAGATGGCGTCGGCGCCGGCGGCGATGGCGAGGACGACGCCGTGCTCCAGGCCGTAGGTGCCGGAGATGGCCCGCATCTCCATGCCGTCGGTGACGATGAGTCCGTCGTAGCCGAGTTCGCCGCGCAGCAGGTCGGTGAGGATGCGGCGGGAGAGCGTGGCCGGGCGGTCGGGGTCGAGGACGGGCACGCGGATGTGGGCGCTCATCACGGCCCGGGTGCCGGCCTCGATCGCCGCCCGGAACGGCTTGAGCTCGCGTTCGTGCAGGGTGGTGGTGTCGAGGTCGATGTGCGGGAGCGCGTGGTGGGAGTCGACGCTGGTGTCGCCGTGCCCGGGGAAGTGCTTGGTGCAGGCGGCGACCCCGGCGGCCTGCATGCCCTCGACGTAGGCGGCCGTGTGCCGGGCGACCAGGTCGGTGTCGGCGCCGAAGGACCGTACGCCGATGACCGGGTTGTCGGGGTTGGCGTTGACGTCGGCGGAGGGCGCCCAGTTGAGGCTGACCCCGCAGGCGGCGAGCCGGCGGCCCAGCTCGGCGGCCACGCCCCGGGTCAGCGTCACGTCGTCGACCGCGCCGAGGGCGTGGGCGCCGGGGAAGGAGGAGCCGGTGCGGACCTCGAGGCGGGTGACGTCGCCGCCCTCCTCGTCGATGGCGACCAGCAGTTCGTCCCGCTCGGCCCGCAGCGCGGCGGTGAGCGCGCCGACCTGCTCCGCGTCGACGATGTTGCGGCCGAACAGGGCGACGGAGACGAGGCCCTCGCCGAGCCGGCGGCGCACCCAGTCGGGCGGTGTGGTGCCGGTGAAGCCCGGCTGCAGTACGGCCAGGGCGTCCCGTGTGAGGGTGTCGGTGCCGGTGGTGGTGGCAGTCATCGGGTGGCGTTATCCCTTCACGGCGCCCGCGGTCAGGCCGCTGACGGCCCTGCGCTGCAGGAAGACGAAGAGGATCAGGATCGGGACGGCGAACAGCGACGAGGCTGCCATGGTCGCTCCCCAGTCGTCACCGAACTGGGTCTGGAAGCTGGACAGCCACAGCGGGAGCGTCTTCGCCTCGGCGTCCTTGTTGAGCACCAGGACGAGCGCGAACTCGTTCCAGGCGGTGATGAATCCGAACAGCGAGGTGGACATCAGGCCGGGGGCGAGCAGCGGCAGGATGATCCGGCGGAACGCCTGGGCCCGGGTGCAGCCGTCGACCATCGCCGACTCCTCCAGTTCCTTGGGCACGGCGGCGACGAAGCCGCGCAGCGTCAGGATGGTGAAGGGCAGGATCATCATCGTGTAGAAGAGCGTGAGCGGCACCAGGCTGTTCAGCATCGAGGCGTCCCGCACGATCATGTACATAGCGATAATCATGACTTCCCAGGGCGCCATCTGGGCCAGCATGAAGCCGATGATGAATCCGCGTCGCCCCTTGAACCGCATCCGGGCCAGGGCGAAGGAGCCGGCCAGCGCGATGATCAGGGAGAAGGCGACGGCGAGGACGGTGACGGTCAGCGAGTTGGTGACGTACGTCCAGAAGTGGTCGACCTCGGTCGCCGTGCGGAAGTGCTCGAAGGTGACGTTCGCCGGGAACCAGACCGGGTTCTCCGCGATGATGTCGCCGGTCGGTTTGAAGGCCGTGGCGAACATCCAGTACACGGGGAAGACGCAGCCGATGAACAGGACGACGGCCGTGACGTTGGGCCACAGGCGGCCGAAGAGCGAGCGCTTCACAGCTCGTCCTCCTCTTGCTTGAGCACGATCCGCAGGTAGTAGGCCGTCAGGCCGAGCAGGATCAGGATGGTGAGCACGGCGATGGCCGCGCCCATGCCGTAGTGCTGGTTGCCGACGCCCTCGATGTAGGCGTAGACGGGCAGGATCTCGGTGAGCCGGTCGGGGCCGCCCTGGTTGAAGGTGTACACCTGCACGAACGCCTTGAAGATCCAGATGATCTCCAGGAACGTCGTGGCGTAGAGGAACGGCCGCAGGAACGGCAGGGTGACGGTGGTGAAGCTGCGCCAGCTGCCGGCTCCGTCGAGGGCGGCGGCCTCGTAGAGCTCGCTGGGGATGGTGGTGGTCGCCGCGTAGAGGTTGATCGCGACGAACGGGACGGACATCCACACGATCAGCACGGTGACGACGAAGAAGGTCGACATCTGGCTGCTGGTCCAGCTGTAGTCGGCCATGGAGTGCCAGCCGAGCTTGTCCAGGGTCCAGTTGACGACGCCGAAGCGCTGCGCGAACAGCCACTGGTAGACGGTGGTGGCCGCGACCACCGGCATGGCCCAGGCCAGGACCAGACCCATCATCAGGGTGAAGCGCATCCGCTTGCCGAACCGGGCGAGCAGCAGACCGACCAGGGCGCCCAGGACCATCGTCAGGGCGACATTGACGGCCGTGAACAGGATGGAACGGAGGGTGACCCGCCAGAAATCCTCCCCGGTGAGGACCTCCTTGTAGTTGTCGACGCCGTTCCACTCGGTGACGTGCTGGATCAGCTGCGCCATGTTGAGGTTCTGGAACGACAGCAGCACGTCCTTCAGCAGCGGCCAGCCGAGCAGCAGCACGGTGGCCGCGCAGGCGGGCAGCAGCAACAGGTACGGGACGAGCGCGCCGGCGCGCGACGCGGCTCGCGGGGTGGGCCTGCCGGGTCCCTCGTCGTCCGTCTTGCGGACGTCCACCGGGCCGGAGGGCGGCCGTTCGGTCTGCACGGTCATGCTCGCGATCTCTCTTCTCGACGTACTCGGCGGCGCACGCGGCGGCATCGCGGCGGCGTCCGGGCCGCGGCGCCCTCGCACCGGGCCGGCGCGCTCCCGCTCCCGCGACCGCCGTTCCCCTATCCGGGGTCGCGGGGGCGGGTCGCGTCACGCGACGCGGGCGGGGGCCGTCCGGTGGCGGCCCCCGCTCGGCCGGAGCTCCCTGCGCTCCTACTGCTGCTGCGCCAGGCGCTTGTTGAACTCGTCCTCGACCTTCTCGGCGGCCTCGGCCGGGGACTTTCCGTTCAGCACGGCGGTCATGTACGTCTTGATCGGGTTGGGCTCGTTCTCGACCGCGGCCCACTCCGGGATCAGCGGCGTGGTGCCGCCGACGGCGGCGGCCGGCGCGGCGGCCTCGGCGGGGGCGTTGCCCTTGAGGTTGCTCTGCAGCGACTCCTTGTTGGGGATGACGCCGTTGAGCTTGGCGAGCTGGCCCTCGAACTTGTCGGACAGGGCGAGCTTCAGGAACTCCTTGGCCAGCTCCTGCTTCTTGCTGCCCGCGGCGACCGCGAGGTTGGAGCCGCCGAGGAAGACGCCCTCGGGCTTGTCGGCCGTGGCGCCCGGGATCGTGAAGTAGCCGATCTCCTTCTCGATCTTCGGGTCGGCCTTGGTGGCGATGCCGGCTTCCCAGCCCATGCCGATGAACGCGCCGGTCTTGCCCTTGGCGAAGACCTCGCCCTGCTGCGGGGTGGCCTCGTCCTTGTCCTTGGGGGCCTTGGACAGCGCCTGGAACTTCTTGTACGTCTCCATGGCGGCGGCGACCTTCGGGTCGCCGAGGTTGGAGACGTACTTGTCGCCCTCCTTCTTGACCAGTTCGCCGCCCTCGCCGATCACCAGGCCGACGAAGTGGTACCAGTTCTGGCCGGGGAGGTAGATGGGCTCGGCGTCGGTCTTCTCACCGATGGTCTTCAGGGCCTTGTAGAACTCGTCGCGGGTCTTGGGCGTCTCCTTGATGCCCGCGTCGGCCCAGATCTTCTTGTTGTAGAGGACGACGCGGTTGGCGAAGTACCAGGGGGCCGCGTACTGCTTGCCCTCGTAGACGGACGACTCGTTCAGCGACTCGGTCCAGTCGGCGCCGATCTCCTTCTTGAGGTCACCGAGGTCGGCGAGGCCGCCGGTCTTGGCGTAGGCCGGGGTCTGGGTGTTGCCGATCTCGAAGACGTCCGGCGGATTCTCCTCGGACAGCGCGGTGGTCAGCTTCTGCTGGATGCCGTTCCACTGCTGGACCTCGAACCTGACCTTCGCCTTGGTCTTCTTCTCGAACTCGGCGGCGAGGTCCTTCTGCCACTGGTCCGGCGAGGAGCCGTCCATCACCCAGACCGTGAGCGTCTCGCCGGCGTAGCCGTCCGCCCCGGCCTTCTTGTCGTCGCCGCTGTCGCCGCCGCACGCCGCGATGGAGACCATCATGCCCGCGATACCGATCGCGGCTATCAGCTTGCGCTTCACGCGCCACCCCTCCCTGAAGGAATGCCTTGAACACCCACGCGCTCGGCGGGCTGGGACCCGGCTTCCTCGAAATGGTTTAGACCAGCAAGGGGAGCTTGGCCTAGACCTATGACCCTGTCAAGGGTCGCCACATCACCGGTGAGTGACGGCTGGAACACGGGATCCGGAGGGCCGAACTCCGCCCAGACACGGGCATAACGACCCGCCGACCGAGGGTTGGACTAGACCAACCAGCGAGGCGCGGTTATAACGGGACCGCCGAGCGTGCGGCCCCGAACCCGGTCGTCCGCCGACGTGCACCGCGGCCGGCCCCTGCCGTCCGCGCGCCGGACACCGCAGCCGGAAGGCAGGTCATGACCACGGACGTCAGCACCGGGAGAACCGAAGCCGTCAGCGGCGGGAAACCCGAACGGGAGGCGCCCGGCGACACCAGCCGCGTCCCGAAGTACTACCGCATCAAGCAGCGGCTGCTGCGGATGACCGAGGCCCGCCCGCCGGGCACGGCGATGCCGGCCGAACGCCTGCTCGCGGCGGAGTTCCGCACCTCCCGCACCACCGTCCGCAAGGCCCTGCAGGAACTGGTCAGCGAGGGGCGCCTGGACCGCATCCAGGGCAAGGGCACCTTCATCGCCCGCCCGAAGGTGTACCGGACGCTGCAACTCACCTCGTACACCGAGGACATGCGCGCCCAGGGGCTGAGCCCCTCCTCCCAGGTGCTGGACATCGGCTACGTCCCGGCCGACGACCAGCTGGCCGGACTGCTGGAGGTGGAACCGGGCGCCAAGGTGCTGCGCATCGAACGCCTCCGCCTGGCCGGCGGCGAACCGATGGCCATCGAGACGACCCACCTCTCCGACGCCCGCTTCCCCGGCCTGCGCCGCAACCTCAGCCGCCACACCTCCCTCTACACCACCCTCGCCGAGGTGTACGGCGTCCGCCTGGCGGAGGCCGACGAGACCATCGAGACCTGCCCCGCGACTCCGAGAGAGGCCGCCCTCCTCTCCACCGACGTGGGCCTGCCGATGCTCCTGCTGTCCCGCCACTCCCGCGACAGCGCGGGCACCCCGGTGGAATGGGTCCACTCGGTGTACCGGGGCTCGAGGTACCGCTTCACCGCCGTACTCCGGCGCCCGGGGCCCTGAACGGGCGAACCGGCCACCGGAGACCCTTCAGACGGAGAATTTGGCGACGTACTCGTCGAAGGGCTCGATGCCGGCCTCCGCGCGGCGTTCGTCCATCTTCTCGGGCTCCACACAGGGCCATGGAACGGGCGTCCCGTCCTCCCTCACCTCCGAGACAAAACCGGTGTAAAGATCATTCCGGAGACGGGTGACAGGCGCCCCTGCGCCCGGGGACATTGGGACCCTCTCCGCCCCAAGGCCCTCTCCCTCGTCCGGGTTACGCCGGGCGATCCCGCCAGGGCGACACGCCGGGCCGAGGCCGGGCGATGAGTTTCGCCGGGGCCGGCGGTCTTTACTGGAAACGGACGCCGTCGAACGCCCCGGAGGACACCATGGCCGCCACCTACACCTTCGACGTCTTCTCCAGTCTCGACGGCTTCGGGGCCGCCGGGGGCGACTGGACCGGGTACTGGGGGAAGCAGGGCCCCGAGCTGCTGGAGCACCGGCTCGGCCTGTTCGAGCAGGAGCAGCGGATGGTCTTCGGCGCCAAGACCTACCGGATGTTCGCGCAGATGGTGGCCGCCGCCGGCGAGGACTCCGAGGTGTTCGACCCCTGGGTGACCCGGATGCGGAACATGCCGGCCACGGTGGTGTCGAACACCCTGGAGGGGCCCCTCGACTGGCCGGACGGGACGGTGGTGAAGGGCGACGCCGTCGACGTGGTGGCGAGGCTGAAGAAGGAGTCCGATGTGCCGCTGCGCTCGCACGGCAGCCTGTCGATGAACCGGGCGCTGATGGCCGCCGGGCTGGTCGACCGGGTCCAGGTGACGCTCTTCCCGGTGATCACCGGCCGGACCGGATTCGAACCGATCTTCCAGGGCGCCGAGGACTTCGACCTCGAGCTGATCGAGCACCGCACGCTCGACGGCCGCACCCAGGAACTGGTCTACCGGCCCACGCTCCACAGCTGAGCCAGGAGCCGGTCCACCGGTCCGCTCCGCGCGGCTGAGCCAGGAGCCGGTCCACCGGTCCGCTCCGCGCGGCTGAGCCAGGAGCCCCGGTCCACCGGCCCACGCCGCTCGGCTGAGCCAGGAGCCCCGGTCCACCGGCCCACGCCGCTCGGCTGAGACCGCGCAGGTCAGACCTCCGCGGCGGCCTCCTTGCGGCGCACCATCTCCTCGATCCACACCGGGGCGTACGGGGAGGTGCAGCCGAGGAACGTCGGGTAGTCCTTGAGCACCTCCAGGCGCTCACCGATGGCGACGGCACGGGCCCGGTGTCCGGGGTGCTCGATGCCGATCTGGGTCAGGCAGTGGTTCATCGCCCACTGGAGGCGGTCCGGGGCGTCCTTCATCCCGGCCTCGATGACGTCGAGCAGCCCGTCCAGGTCGAGTCCCTCGGGCTTCTTCGCCACGCGTTCCGTGGTCAGCGCCCAGCCGGCGCTCGCCACCACCGGATCCGCGTCGGCGAGCCAGGCCACCCGCAGTTCCTCGGCGTGCGGGCTCTTCTTCACCACGTAGTTCACAAGCCAGTCTCACCCGCCGTTCCTACCGCGTGGACACGGGTCCGGACGAGCGGGGCTCGCGGTACCGCCTCGTTCCCTCCGGCGAGGAGACCAGCCGCCTGCTGCGCGACGGCCGGCGGCTCGCCGAGTTCACCTCCACCGGCGACGGGAAGGTCACCGTCGAGTGGCGCCCCGACGCCGAACCCGAGCCCGCTGACGCCGCCCCGGGCCACGCCCTCGCGGCCGCGTTCGGCACGGGGGCCGAGCCGCTGTGGCGCTTGGCGCTGGTCGCGGTGCTGGAGCTGTGGCCGTGAGCGTCTGGGGTCTTCGGGGGCCCGTACCGTCCGGCCCGCACCCGTCCGGGTGCCGGTTCCCTCGGATGGCCGCGAGGCCATGCGGCCCGTCGGGCCCGGCCAGAGGCTGGGCCCATGCGAACCAGACCTGCGATATCCACTGCTGCCCTGCTCACCGGTTGCGTCCTGCTCTCCGCCTCCCTGGCGGCCTGCGGCGACCGCGCCGGTGACGGCGCCACGGCCCGGGGCGGCGGAAGTGACGACGGCCGCGGGCGGATATGGGCCCAGTCCCTGGACTGGAAGAACTGCCCCGCCCCGTCCGCCCTCCAGGGCGGAGGAGACGCCCCCCAGCCGCTGCCCGACGGCACCCGCTGGCAGTGCACCACCATGAAAGCCCCGCTGGACTGGGACAAGCCCGAGGGCGAGACGATCGACATCGCCCTGATCCGCGCCCGCACCGCCGCGTCCGCCGAGGACCGGATCGGCTCCCTGCTGTTCAACTTCGGCGGCCCGGGCGAGTCCGGAGTCGCCACCCTGCCCGCGCTCGCCGACAGCTACGAGAGCCTCCGCAGCCGCTACGACCTGGTCAGCTTCGACCCGCGCGGGGTAGGCGACAGCGACGGCGTCACCTGCCTGGACGCCGAGGCGATGCAGGAGCTGATGCAGCAGGACGACACCCCGGACGACGGCGACGACGAGATCGCGGCCCTGCTGAAGAGCAAGCGGGAGTACGCGACGGCCTGCCAACGCGAGTCGGGCCGGATGCTGCCGCACGTGGGCACCGAGGACGCGGCCCGCGACATGGACCTGCTGCGGCACCTGCTGGCTGACGAGAAACTGCACTACTTCGGCATCTCATACGGCACCGAACTCGGCGGCGTCTACGCCCACTTGTTCCCCCGGCACGTCGGCCGGGCCGTCCTCGACGGCGTCGTCGACCCCACACAGAACCAGCTCGCCGAGTCCCTGGCGCAGACCGAGGGCTTCCAGCTCGCCTTCGAGCACTTCGCCCAGTGGTGCATCGACAACGGCTGCCCGCTGGGCGACAGCGTCGAGGAGATCGAGTCGCTGGTCATGGAACTCGAGGCGGAACTGGACGACGAGCCCCTGTCCCTCGGCGACGACCTGGTCCTCACCGGCTCGCTGCTCCTCGACGCCATCGTCCAGAGCCTCTACCTGGAGACGGCCTGGCCCGCCCTGGAGATCGGCCTGCAGCAGCTCGCCGAGGGCGACGGCGACACCCTGCTCAACCTCGCCGAGGCCCTGGGCTCCCGCAACAGCGACGGCACCTGGAGCGACCAGCGCGACGCACAGACCGCCATCACCTGCGCCGACCGCAGCGACCGCTACACCCCTGACCAACTGCTGAAGAAGGCGGCCGAGTTCGAGGAGGCCTCGCCGCTCTTCGGCGCCTCGATGCTGTGGGATGCCCTGGAGTGCACCGGCTGGCCGGTCCCCGGCAAGGCCGAGCACCCCGACGTCCGCGCCCCTGGCGCCTCGCCCATTCTCCTCGTCGGCAACACCGGCGACCCGGCCACCCCCTACGAGGGCGCCGCCCGCATGGCCGAGCAGCTCGGCAAGGGCGTCGGCGTCGAACTCACCTACAAGGGCGAGGGCCACGGCGCCTACAACTCCGGCAACTCCTGCGTCCAGCGCAACGTCAACGCCTACCTCCTGAACGGCAAGCTCCCCGCCGCCGGAACCGTGTGCGAGCACGAGTCGCCGATGGGCAAGTAAGCCTGCCGAGGCTCGTCTTCCGATCCTGGAGGCGTCGCGTGCCCCGCACCCGACGCCTCCCCGCACGGCTCCTGCACGGCTCCTGCGCGACTGCTGTCCGACTGCTGTCCGGGTCCCGCCCTCCACGAAGCGGCCAAGTGCCCGTCGCGCCCGCCCACAGCGACCGCCCGTGCCAGAACCTCGCGCAGCTCGCCGTACGTCGGCGCCAGCCGCCGCAGACCCGACGCCAGCGCCACATCGTCCCCCGGTCACCAGCGGGTACTGCAGCCCGCCCAGCAGTTCGGCCTGCGCACGCAGCAGCCGGGCCGCCTCCTGATACCCGCATCCGGCCAGCGCCACGGCCGCGTCGGACAACCGCCGGGCGCCGACCCGCACCGAGAACACCTCCATCATCTCCCGGCTACCCGGCGGGAGTTCACCACCGCTGACCTGCTCCGCAAGACCCGGCCGTCCCAGTGGCAGCAGCCTGGTCACCTCTTCGTAGGCCGTCTCGGCTCCCGGCAGGTCCGCCTCCGCGGCGAAGCGTGCCATGCGACGGTCGGCCATCTCGCTTCTGACCCAGCTCGGGCACACGACATTGGCCCGCACTCCCCGACGGCCGTAGTCGACGGCGACCGAGCGGCACAGCTGGAGCAGGGCCGCCTTGGAGGTGGCGTACGGGGCGTTGCTCGTGCCGTTGCGCAGGGCGGACACCGAGGCGACGGCGACCACCGCACCGCGCGCCCGCAGGCGTCCCGCCGGCCGACGACCGACGACATCGCCGCCGAACCCACCGGGATGGTCGGGAAAACCCGACCTCCAGGTCTCGACCTGGCTGTCATGACCTGCGAGAACGCTCCGGATGCAATGGACGCGTGCTGACTCTTCGGGCTCAATTCCCTTTTGAACAACGGTGGTTGTGGTGTGCCGGATGGCTGGTCGCCGCCGTGTGGGCCGCTGTCTTCCCGCTGATCCCGGCGCCGCAGCCACACCGGGTATGGGGGATGAGCGCCGGTGCGGGGTACCTCTGCGCGGCGGTGGCGGCCTTGCTGTCCTCGCGGCGACGGGGACCGGCCGTCTCGGTCTGGTTCGCCGCGACAGGGTGCGGTGGCCGTACCGCTTGTCCTGTTGCTGCTGACCGGCTCGGCGCAGAGCGAGGTCGGCGTCGTGGAGCGCTCCGGCCTGCTGACCGTGCGTCAGGCGACGCCGTATCTGGCGGATCCGGGCTCGGTGGTCGAGGTGACTCCGTACCTGCCGGGCATGGCGGTGTTCGGGCTGCCGCGCGCCGTGCTGGGCGGCGACGGCCTGCCGGCGAGGCTGCTGGGTGACGCCAGGATCTGGTGCGCCGCGGCCTTCCTGGGTTGCCTGTGGGCGGCCCGGCGTGCGGCCGTGCCCGGGGCGTACGGTCGGCGGACTGCCGGACGCGGGACCATGAGCACCTGCGCGCTCGGCGCCTTCGTGGCCTCCCCCGTCGTGGCGCTTCCGCTGTGCGTCAGCGGTATCGATCTGCCGCTGACGGGCCTGCTGGTGCTGGCCCTGGTGTATGCGGCGCGGCGGCGTCCGTTGGCCACCGGGGTGTCGCTCGCGGCGGTCTGCTCCCTCAAGTGGACGGCCTGGCCCGCCGTCGCGGTGACCGTGGCGTTGCTCGCCCGGCGCGGCGGGTGGCGGACGGCTGCGCGCGGGGCGGCCGTGGCGGTGGGAGGCACGGCCGTGCTCGTCCTGCCGGCCGTGCTGCTGTCGCCCGGGCCGCTGGTGGAGCAGGTCTTCATGTTCCCGGCGGGACGCGGGCCCTGGGAGACCCCGGCGGCCAGCCCGCTGCCGGGCAGGCTGCTCGCCGGCCTCGGGCCGGCCGGCTGGTGCGCGGCGGTCACTCTGCTGCTGTCCGCCGGGCTGGCCGTCGCCGTGTCCCTGCTGATCCGGCCACCGCACGACCTCGTTCGGGCCGCCGACCGGCTGGCCCTCGGACTGTGCGCGGCCTTCCTCCTCGCGCCTGCCGGGCGCTTCGGCCGGCGCTGCGGCGGGGGCGGGATCCGGCGGATGGTCGCCACCACGCACGGCCACGAGATCTGGTGGGCGCGCACCCCTGGCGCCCGCCAGGTGCTGCGGCGCATCGGCGACCACGTGGATGCCGTCACCTGCCTCGGCGAGTACACCCGGCGCCGCATCGCGCCGGCCCTGGGTCCGCGGGCGGAACTGGTGCGGCTGGTGCCGGGGGTGGACCCGGCGGCGTTCCTGCCGGAGCCGGGCGCGGCCCGGCGGATCCGGGGGGTGAAGCCGGCCGGGCCTCGGTGACCTCGCACTGGTCCTGGGACGCGTCGGCGCGGCAGTTGACGCGGCTGCTCTCCCCCGGCGCCGGCACCGGCACGACGACCGCCCCGCCGGACAAGCCCGTTACGACCGTTGCCACCGTTGCGACGACGCACCCGGTCAGACCTGCGGCTGCTGACCCCGCAGGTGGGCGAGGACGGCCAGGACGCGGCGATTTCCCTCCGCCGGGTCGAGGTCCAGCTTCATGAAGATGTTGCTCGCGTGCTTGACCACCGAGGCCTCGGTGATGGTGAGCCGCTGTGCGATGGCCTGGTTGTTGAGCCCTTCGGCCATGAGGGCCAGCACCTCCCGCTCCCGCGGGGTCAGTCGCTGCAGTGGTTCGTCGGCGGCCCGTTGCCGCAGCAGTACGCGGATCACCTCCGGGTCGATCACGGTCTGCCCGCCCGCGATGCGTTCCAGCGCGTCGAAAAACTCGGCGACCTCCCCGACCCGGTCCTTCAGCAGATACCCGAGTCCCCCTTCGGCCGACGAGCCGCTGCTGAACAGCTGGGTCGCGTACGGGGTGGCGATGTACTGGGACAGCACGAGCACGGGCAGCCCGGGGTGCCGGCCGCGCAGCTCCAGCGCCGCCCTCAGCCCTTCGTCGCGGAAGCCGGGCGGCATCCGGACGTCGGTGACCACCACATCCGGACGGTCGGCGTCCACGGCGCGCGCCAGTTCCTCGGCGGTCCCGACGGCCGCGGTCACCTCGTGTCCGGCGCGGGAGAGCACTTCCGCCAGTCCGGCGCGCAGCAGGACCGCGTCCTCGGCGAGCACTACGCGGAGCACGGCACCTCCAGACGCAGTTGGGTGGGTCCGCCGACGGGACTTGTCACGACGAGTCTTCCTCTCAGAATGGCCACGCGGTCGGCGAGGCCTTGCAGTCCGGCCCCGGCGGCCGGGTCCGCGCCGCCGCGCCCGTTGTCGGTGATGAGCAGGGTCAGGGTGTCGTCGTGCGCCGCTGTGCTTGGCGGCGTTCGTCAGCGCCTCGGTGACGGTGAAGTACGCGGTGGACTCGACGGCCGGCGGCAACCTGTGCGGCAGGTCGATGTCGACGGTGACCGGGACCGGGTTGCGCAGGGCGAGTTCGTCGACGGCGGCGGGCAGACCGTGGTCGGTGAGGACCTGGGGGTGGATGCCCCGTACCAGCGAACGCAGTTGCTCCAGCGCCTGCCGGGCCTCGCCGCGGGCGCGGACCACGAGTTCGGCGGCCGGGGAGTCCTGGCCCCGTAGCTCCATCTCGGCCAGGCCCAGGGTCATGGTGAGCGCCAGAAGCTGCTGCTGGGCGCCGTCGTGCAGATCGCGTTCGATGCGCCGCCGCTCCGCCTCGAAGGCGTCGATCAACCGGGCTCGGGAGCGGGTCAGTTCGATGACGCGGGAGCGCAGGTCCTCGTCGCGCGCCGACAGCAGGGACTGGGCGACCCACACCTGTGCCCCGGAGAGCACTCCGCCCACATAGGCGGAGAGGAGCAGCCCGAACAGGCCGGCGGCGGTGCCCGGCAGGGCGGCCACGGGCTCGGATATGGGCCGGCCGGGCACCAGCATGACCGTGTCGGGTGCGATCGCCCACACGATCACCGGTGTCGCCGTCAGGATCAGCGACAGGCCGAGCAGGGCGACGAAACCGATCCCGGTGGCGGTGAAGACGACGCCCAGGGCGAGGCTGTAGCCGAGCTCCCGCCAGGTGGCCCGCTCGCGCAGCCGGGTGCGCAGCCAGGGCCAGGCTCCGGTGCCGGGGAGGGAGCCGTGCGGGTCGAGCAGGGGTTCCGGTTCGACGAGCCGTAACCGGCGCCGCTCCAGTGCGGCCACGGGAATACCGGAGACGGCGAACGTCATCAATATGAACAGGCCGGCTCCGAGCACGGACAGGCCGACGCCCACCAGGAGCAGCGCCGCCAGCACCAGCAGCACGACGAAGCCCAGGACGGTGCCGCTCAGCAGGAAGGCCCAGCAGCGCAGGGGCCAGAGGGAGCAGGCGAAACGGAGAGGATGCCGCCGCATGGCTTCCCAGACGGCGACGGTCATACGTGTGCGTCCTCCGGATCGTGCGCCCGCGGGTGATCGTGGTCCACCGATCACCCTAACCGGGCTTCGACCGGCGGTCAGGCCGGAGAACAGGGATACGGGGCACGCTGTGTGAGCGACCGATCACCCTCGGTCCGGGCCGGGGTCTGGAAGACGACCGGCGGCCGGTGCCCGACCCGTCGTCCCGCTCACTCCTGCATCATGGGAAGTGCGGAAGACACTGCGACGACGACTGTGACTTCTGAGAGGTTGGCATGTCCGACAAAGGCAGTGTGGCCGCTGCGCGTAGCGCCTACGGCACCCCGGCCCCGTGCGTGCTGCTCAAGCACGGCGAGATCTTCCTCAAGGGCCGCAACCGCCACCGGTTCACCGAGCAGCTGCACGACAATCTGCGGTACGCGCTGCGCGGGATCGGCGGCTCGACATGGATCAAGACCGCCCGGAACGTGACCGTCATCGGCGGGGAGGTGCCCCAGGAGGCCCTGGTGGAGCGGGCCCGCAGGGTGATCGGCTTCAGTTCGGTGGAGCCGGCCGTGCGGGTGCCCAGCGATCTGGACGCCATCACGGCGGCGGCTGTCGACGTGCTGCGCGGGTCCCGCGAGGGCACCACCTTCGCCGTGCGGACCAAGCGGCGGGACAAGCGGTTCCCGCTGAGCTCGTTCCAGGTCGACGCCCACCTCGGGGCCGTGCTCCTTGATCAGGTTCCGGGGCTCCGGGTGGACCTGGACCGGCCGGACGTCACCCTGGCCGTGGAGATCGACCGCAAGGAGACCTACCTGTCCTGGCGGCGGCTCCCCGGCCTGCGCGGACTGCCCGTCGGCTCCAGCGGCCGGGCGCTGGTGCTGCTGTCCGGGGGCTACGACTCCCCCGTGGCCGCGCACCGGGCCATGCGGCGGGGTCTGGCCTGCGACTTCGTGCACTTCACCGGCGCGCCGTACACCAACCCCTCGTCGGTGTACAAGGCGTACGCGCTGGCCCGTGAGCTGAACCGCTACCAGCAGCCCGGGTCCCTGTATGTGATCGCCCTCGGCAAGGCGCAGAAGCAGCTCGCCGTGGCCGGGGCCGGCCGGCTGCAGGTGGTGGCCCAGCGGCGGCTGATGGTGCGCACCGCGTCCGCGCTGGCCGCCCGTACCGGCGCCGAGGCGCTGGTGACGGGTGACAGCCTGGGACAGGTGGCGAGCCAGACGCTGGCCAACATGGTCGCCGTGGAGGAGGCGGCGGACCTGCCGGTGCTGCGGCCGCTGATCGGCTGGGACAAGCAGGAGATCATCGACGAGGCGACCACCATCGGCACCGCGGGTATCTCGGTCCTGCCCGACGAGGACTGCTGCAGCCTGCTGACCCCGCCCCGGGTCAGCACCCGTGCCCGCCTCTCCCAGCTGCACTCCGTGGAGAAGCGGCTCGACCTGGAGGAAGCGGTCGAGGCGATGGTGGACTCCGCCCAGGTGTTCTCGCCGGTGGCGGACGAGGCCGCCTCGGACACCGGGGACCGGTGCCCGGCACCGGCGTGACACGAGGAGCCTCTCATCCGGCCGTGCGGCGGCGCGGCGGTGAAGGCGTACAGGCCGAGGATGGCCGGGGCAGGGCGCCACGCCGGGACCGCGCGCCCGCGGCCCGTCAGTCGTCCCCCGGTTCCTCACCCGCCGGCAGCCGGAGGGTGAAGACCGAGCCGGCGCCGGGTTCGCTGCTCGCCTCGGCCGTGCCGCCGTGCGCCCTGATGTGGCCCTGAGGTGACCCTTGACCCTCCCGGCCGTACAAACGCACATGCGAGCTGCACCGATCGAACTGCTGGCTCATGCGAAGCGACCACTGACTTTCGCCTTGTATCTGCGGCAGTATCATCGACACATCGACGCAAGCACGCGCGAACGCATGAACGCATGAACGCATGAACGCCAACCGGTACCGGCGGGTGGGGACGCAGGGAGCCCGTCCGGGCCACAGGTGATCGCGTCCGTCAGGACGAGAGGGAGTGGGCGGAGTGGACCCGTCATGACCTGTACCGCGCGCCGGGCCCGCCGGGCCCTGCGCATGGCCGGCGCAGGAGGAGTCGCCGCGCTGCTGGCTCTGAGCGCCTGCTCGTCGTCCGGCGACTCCTCGGCATCGAAGTCGGACTCCTCCGGATCCGGCGGCGGCCCGGACTCGGGCAAGGTCACCGGCGACGTCACCGTCTTCGCCGCCGCCTCGCTGAAGGAGAGCTTCGAGAAGCTGGGCCAGGAGTTCGAGCGGCAGCACCCGGGCACCAAGGTCACCTTCAGCTTCGGCGGCAGCGACTCCCTCGCCGCGAGCATCACCGGCGGGGCACCGGCCGACGTGTTCGCCTCGGCGAGCCCGAAGACGATGAAGATCGTCACGGACGCCGGGGACGCCTCCGGCACGCCGGCCACCTTCGTCCGCAACCAGCTGCAGATCGCCGCCCTGCCGGGCAACCCCGACAAGATCGGCTCTCTGAAGGACCTCACCAACCCGGACCTCAAGGTCGTGCTCTGCGACAGGACGGTGCCCTGCGGCGCCGCCGCCCAGAAGGCCCTCGACGCCAGCAAGCTGACGCTCACGCCGGTGTCGTACGAGGAGGACGTCAAGTCCGCCCTCAACAAGGTGGTGCTGAAGGAGGCCGACGCGGCCGTCGTCTACAGGACGGACGTGAAGGCGGCGGGTGAGAAGGTGGAGGGCGTTGAGTTCCCCGAGGCGGCCGAGGCCGTCAACGACTACCCCATCACCCTGCTGAAGGACGGCCCCAACCCCACGGCCGCCAAGGCCTTCATCGCGCTCGTGCAGTCCCCCGAGGGCCAGAAGGTCCTGACCGAGGCCGGGTTCCTCCAGCCGTGACCCCGAACGACGACAAGGTCGGCACCGGCACCCTGCGGGGTGGGCCGCGGCGCCGGCGCGTCCGGGCGGCCGAGGGCCGGGGCGTGCCGCTGCCCCTGCTGCTGCCCGCGCTGATCGGCCTGACGTTCCTGATCGTGCCGCTGGTCGCCCTGCTCGTGCGGACCCCGTGGCACAGCCTGCCCGGGCTGCTGACCAGCGCCCAGGTCTGGCAGGCGCTGCAGCTGTCCCTGATCTGCGCCACCGCCGCGACCGCGGTGAGCCTGGTCGTCGGCGTGCCGCTGGCCTGGCTGCTGGCCCGCGTCGAGTTCCCCGGACGCGGTCTCGTACGGGCCCTCGTCACGCTCCCCCTCGTCCTGCCGCCGGTGGTAGGCGGTGTGGCGCTGCTGATGGCGCTCGGCCGCAACGGCATCGTCGGGCGGTGGCTGGACTCGTGGTTCGGGATCACCCTGCCGTTCACGACGGCCGGAGTGGTGGTCGCGGAGGCGTTCGTCGCCCTGCCGTTCCTCGTCATCAGCGTCGAGGGCACCCTGCGTGCCGCCGACCCGCGCTACGAGGAGGCCGCCGCCACCCTGGGCGCCTCCCGCTTCACCGCCTTCCGCCGGGTCACGCTCCCCCTGATCGCCCCGGGCATCGCGGCCGGGGCCGTCCTGGCCTGGGCCCGGGCGCTCGGCGAGTTCGGCGCGACGATCACCTTCGCCGGCAACTTCCCGGGACGTACCCAGACCATGCCGCTCGCCGTCTACCTGGCCCTGCAGAGCGACCCGGAGGCCGCCATCGCCCTCAGCCTCGTTCTGCTGGCCGTCTCCATCGCGGTGCTGGCCGCTCTGCGCGACCGCTGGGTGGCAGCGAGATGACCGGCACCGACTCCGCCGCTGCCGATGTACGTGCCGAGTCCCGCGCGGAGGGACTCGACGCCCGTCTCGTCGTCGAACGCGGCACCTTCCGCCTAGACGTGACGCTGACCGCCGCACCCGGCGAGGTGGTCGCCCTGCTCGGCCCGAACGGCGCCGGCAAGACCACCGCCCTGCGCGCCCTCGCCGGCCTGACGCCGCTCACCGACGGCCATCTGCGGCTGGACGGCGTGGCACTGGAGCGCACACCGCCCGAGTCCCGCCCCGTAGGCGTCGTCTTCCAGGACTACCTGCTCTTCCCGCACCTCACCGCCCTGGACAACGTGGCCTTCGGCCCCCGCTGCCAGGGCGCGTCCAAGGCAGCCGCCCGTGCGCAGGCCGCCGAGTGGCTCGACCGCCTGGGGCTCGCGGCCCACGCCGGCGCCAAGCCCCGCAAGCTCTCCGGCGGCCAGGCCCAGCGGGTCGCCCTGGCCCGCGCACTCGCCACCAACCCACGCCTGCTGCTGCTCGACGAACCGCTCGCCGCGCTGGACGCCCGCACACGCCTGGAGGTCCGCGCCCAGCTCCGGCGCCACCTTGCCGACTTCGAGGCCGTCGCCGTCCTGGTCACCCACGACCCGCTGGACGCCATGGTGCTCGCCGACCGCCTGGTCGTCGTCGAGGAGGGCCGCATCGTCCAGGAGGGCACCCCCGCCGACATCGCCCGCCGTCCCCGCACGGACTACATCGCCCAGCTGGTGGGCCTGAACCTCTACCGGGGCAAGGCCGACGGCCACACCGTCCGCCTCGACGCCGGCCCGCTCGTCACCACCACGGAGGCCCTCACCGGCCCGGTCTACGTCGCCTTCCCGCCCAACGCGGTCACCCTCCACCGCGCCCGCCCGACCGGCTCCAGCGCCCGCAACCTCTGGCACTGCGAGGTCGGCGGCCTGGAGACGCACGGCGACCAGATCCGCGCCGTCCTCACGGGCGAACTGCCGCTCGTCGCCGACCTGACGACGGCCGCGGCCGCGGAACTGGACCTCTATCCCGGCGCCGAGGTCTGGGCGACAGTGAAGGCGACACAGACCCACGCCTACCCGGTCTGACGTGCGGCCGCCCCCGCCCTCCCACGACTACCGTTGACCCCACACGACACGAATGCGACATATCACCCCATTCCGGCGAGATCGTCGAGATCAACGAGGTCATCCGTCATGAACCTGAGCATCCGCAACCAGATCCCCGGCACCGTCACCTCCATCACGCCGGGCGAAGTCATGGCGACGGTCAAGCTGCGCCTCGACGGCGGCCGGCAGCTCACCGCCGCCGTCACCGAGAAGTCCGTCAGGGACCTCGGCCTCGCCGAGGGCTCCGCCGTCCGCGCACTGGTGAAGTCGACGGAGGTCGCGCTCGCCACCGGCCCGGTCTCCGGCCTCTCGATCCGCAACCAGCTGCCCGGCACGGTCACCGGCATCACCACCGGCGGCGCCATGACGACCGTCAAGATCACGGTGGGCCAGGGCGATTGCAAAGTCGCGGTGACGTCGTGAGTGTGCAGGTCACGGCGGTGTGACGATATCGGAAGGCCCGCGAC